>CABUDZ010000025.1 GCA_902490445.1 uncultured Collinsella sp. | reverse complement strand
ATTTTGTGGAAGAGACGTTCGATGGGGAAGTGCTCGCCATCGAGGTCAAATCGGGCAAGAGCATTAAGTCCCACGCGGCACTCGATAACGCACTGGCAACGAAGGGCTTCGGAATCGATCGCGCCCTGGTACTTGCGGAATGTAATCTTCACCGCGATGGTGACGTGCTGTATCTGCCCATCTTTATGGCAGGGCTTTTGGAGCCGTAACGTGCCGCCGACTCTTCCGACCCTCCCTTAGCCCTTGCTACTCGTCGTCTCCGTCGTTGGGGTCGCCCTTGAGGGTGTTGATGTCCAGGTACTGGTTGTCGTCCTCTTTTTCCTGCGTTGCCGACTCCGCTTGGGTGGGGCCGGAGAACAGCCGGAATCCCTCAAACGCAATGACACCGAGCAGGGCAATGACAATGGCGATAAAGGCAACCTTGACTGCCTGCGGAAATTCCGAAAAACGCAGCGCCTTTTCCTCGGCGTAATAATCGGCGAAGCGCTCTTCGCCCGTGCTTTTGGTATACGCCGGTGCGGACGCGGCCTCCGGGTCACATTCCGGTGCAGGCGTGGCGGCGTACGGATCGTTGAGATAATCGCTCGATGTGGTGCCATAATCCTCGGTCTCGATGCGACCGGCGTCAGCATAGCCATCGGAATAATCGGAATATGCCGCACCGCCCTCATAGCCCGCGGCGCTCGTGTTGGCGGCAAAAAGCGGGTTAACTGGAACGTCGAGCGCCGGCATGCCGGTAGAGGTCTCATCCAGATCGGCTGCAGCCCAGGAATCGTAGGCAACCTGATGGGCAACGGGCTCATCGAGCCTTGTGACCGGAGGCTTGCGTGCCGCAGGAACAGGCAACTGCTGGGCGCTGTACATAACAGTGCTGTCGGCCGATTTGCCCTGCGTCGCTGCAGCGAGAAATGCCGCCGTCTCGGACGGGTCGCTTGCGGGGCGGGGAGCGGGCGTGGGCGCCGAAGTGGGTGCGGGCGTAGGCGCGGGTGTCGAAACAGCCAACTGCGCAGGAGTCGGCGCAGATGCGGTCTTAGGCGCAAGTGCGGGATTGGGGTTTGACGGGCGAGCCCCGCCGCCCATGAGTTCGTCGGCGGTCCACGGGCGATCACTCATCACGTCGTCAAGGCTCAGCGAAAACAGGTCGTCTTCACTCTCATCGAACATGCGGTGCACATGTCCACCAATTGCCGGAATCAATCCGCGACCGGTGCATGATGCCTTGCTCAACGCCATTCTGTTCCATCCTTTCGAAATGCTAATGACATCGATTATATGGAACTTCCCAAGCGGCTCGGTCTTGGATTCGTGCTTTCCAGAACTCGCGCCCAAAAGGGGAGGGTAATCCAGGCGAGTGCCTACTTGTCGCCGGCCGCCGCCTTGGCCTCATTGAGGTAGCTATAGAAGCTGTACTTGGAGATGCCAAAGAACTCGCAGGCGCGTTCGCTCGACTTGGAAATGAGGAAGGCGCCGCGACGGTCGAGGTAGCCAATGGCACGAATGCGCTCGTCTTTGGTCATGAGCGCCGCGGGCTTGCCCACAAACTGCTCGCACTCGTGCAGCAGGTCCTCGAGCAGGTCGCCGATGTTCTTGGTAATGGGCTCGGGCTCGGTGTAGCCCGTGCCGCCGGTGCCGGTAAAGGCGTCGAGCGAACGCTCAAAAGCCTTCATAAGCGTAATGTCAAAGTTAATGCCCAAAATGCCGACGGGCTTGCCCTCGTCGTTGCGGATAAAGATGGTCGAGGACTTGAGCAGCTTGCCATCGGCGGTTTTGGTGAGGTATGGCTCGCGGTCGTGCACGTCGGTGGTGCCCTCGTGCATGGACTCAAGCCCAATATGGCTCCAGCCCTCCCCCAGTTTGCGCCCGCTCACGTGGCCGTTTTCGATCACTACGCTGGAGTGGTCCACGTCATCGGTCTCCAGATCGTGGACGACGATTTCGCAGTTGGGGCCAAATTGGAGCGCCAGGCCGTGTGCAAGGCGCTTGTAGAACTCAATCTGTGCGGGGGTCATGGGTGCCTTCCTAAAAATTAGTTTGGGCTCACTGTGCCATAAACCCCACTTGTTCGCAAATAACGAAAGCGTCGCTGTGTTATGTGACCGTTCGGCGGCGAAAAGGTACCGATTACGGCAACAAACAATTTGTTAGGTTTACCAATCAAAAAGTGTGATAGAACAGTGCTAACAAACTTTTTGTTTGGCATCCACATAAAAGTTCAGCCGTGTGAATGGGATCGGGCTGAAACGCGTATGCGGGGGCCGGCAAGAGAGAACTTAAGGAGTTCACCGTATGGCCGATAAGATCCAGTGGGCGGGCAACACGATGCCCAAGAGCGATGACAAGCACTTGGGAATCATGAGCCTCGACCACGTGAAGAAGGCCCGCGCCTTCCACCAGTCGTTCCCCCAGTACACCGTCACTCCGCTTGCCCGCCTGGATGGCCAGGCCGCGCGCCTGGGCCTGTCCAACCTGTGCGTTAAGGACGAGAGCTATCGCTTTGGCCTCAACGCCTTTAAGGTCCTGGGCGGTTCGTTTGCCATGGCCAACTACATTGCCGACGAGACCGGCAAGGACGTTGCCGAGTGCACCTTCGATTACCTGACCTCCGATCAGCTTGCCAAGGACTTTGGCCAGGCTACCTTCTTTACCGCCACCGACGGCAACCATGGCCGCGGCGTGGCATGGGCTGCCAACAAGCTGGGCCAGAAGGCCGTCGTGCACATGCCCAAGGGTTCCACCAAGCCCCGCTTTGATAACATCGCCGCCGAGGGCGCCACGGTGACCATCGAAGAGGTCAACTACGACGAGTGCGTGCGCATGGCCGCCGCCGAGGCCGATGCCTGCGAGCGCGGCGTCATCGTTCAGGACACCGCCTGGGAGGGCTACGAGAAGATCCCGTCCTGGATCATGGAGGGCTACGGCACCATGGCTTCCGAGGCTGCCGAGCAGCTGCGCGAGATGGCCATCAACCGCCCGACGCACGTGTTTGTCCAGGCTGGCGTGGGTTCGCTCGCCGGCGCCGTGGTGGGCTACTTCACCAACCTGTATCCCGATAACCCGCCCACCTTCGTCGTGGTCGAGTGCGCGCCTGCCGCCTGCCTGTACAAGGGCGCTGCCGCCGGCGACGGCGACCCGCGCATCGTGGACGGCGACATGCCCTCCATCATGGCCGGCCTGTGCTGCGGCGAGCCCAACATTCTGGGCTGGGATATCCTGCGCAACCACACCACCGCCTTCGTGTCCTGCCCCGACTGGGTCACCGCTCGCGGCATGCGCACCCTGGGCGCTCCCGAGAAGGGCGACCCGCGCGTCATCTCTGGCGAGTCCGGCGCTGTGACCACCGGTCTGGTCGAGACTCTCATGCTCGATCCCGAGTACGCCGAGCTCAAGGAACTCATCGGCCTGGACAAGACGAGCTCCGTGCTCTGCTTCTCCACGGAAGGTGACACGGACCCCGACCAGTATCGTCGAATTGTTTGGGAAGGCGAATATCCCACTTGCTAATCGTTGGGGCGGAGTAAATAGGTATCGCTCCGCCACCTCACAGGTAGATTCCTTCGTTTGAAAGGTTATGAACAATGGCTAAAGAACTCGATTTCGACGCTATCAAGGCTGCTGCTGAGTCCCATCGTGCTGATATGACTCGCTTCCTGCGCGCTATGATCTCCCACCCCTCTGAGTCTTGCGAGGAGGGTGAGGTTGTCGCTTGCATCAAGGCCGAGATGGAGAGCCTTGGCTATGACGAGGTCAAGGTCGACGGCCTGGGCAACGTTATGGGCTTTATGGGCGAGGGCGACAAGATCATCGCCATCGACTCCCACATCGACACCGTCGGCATCGGCAACATCGAGAACTGGGACGCCGATCCCTATGAGGGCTACGAGACCGACGAGATCATCTACGGCCGCGGCGGCTCTGACCAGGAGGGCGGCATGGCTTCTGCTACCTATGCTGCCAAGATGATGAAGGACATGGGCCTCATCCCCGAGGGCTACAAGATCATGGTCGTCGGCACCGTCCAGGAAGAGGACTGCGACGGCATGTGCTGGCAGTACATCTACAACAAGGACGGCATTAAGCCCGAGTTCGTCATTTCCACCGAGCCCACCGACGGCGGCATCTATCGCGGTCACCGCGGCCGCATGGAGATCCGCGTCGACGTTCACGGCACCTCCTGCCACGGCTCCGCTCCCGACCGCGGTGACAACGCCATCTACAAGATGGCCGACATCATCGCCGACGTCCGCGCCCTCAACAACAACGGCTGCGACGAGTCGACCGACATCAAGGGCCTTGTCAAGATGCTCGACCCCAAGTACAACCCCGAGCACTTCGAGGACGCCCGCTTCCTGGGCCGCGGCACCTGCACCGTCAGCCAGATCTTCTACACCAGCCCCAGCCGCTGCGCTGTCGCTGACTCCTGCGCCATCTCCATCGACCGTCGCATGACCGCCGGTGAGACCTGGGAGTCCTGCCTGGACGAGATCCGTAACCTGCCGGCCGCCAAGAAGTACGGCGACGACGTGAAGGTCTCCATGTACATGTACGATCGTCCGTCCTGGACCGGCGAGGTCTACGAGACCGAGGCTTACTTCCCCACGTGGATCAACAAGGAGACCGCTCCGCACGTCAAGGCCCTCGTCGACGCCCACAAGGCCATGTTCGGTGACGAGCGCATCGGCTGCGAGCCCAGCATGGACAAGCGCACCGGTCGCCCGCTGTGCGACAAGTGGACCTTCTCCACGAACTGCGTTTCCATCCAGGGCCGCTATGGCATCCCCTGCGTCGGCTTCGGCCCGGGTGCCGAGTCTCAGGCTCACGCTCCCAACGAGGTCACCTACAAGGACGACCTGGTCACCGCTGCCGCCATGTATGTGGCTGCCCTGAACCTCTACGATCCGAGCCAGGCCGATGGCGACGCCACCGTGTTCCGCGCCGGTCTGACCAACAACAAGATCGATTAGTCCCATTCCTCGATCTTGTTGAGCCGGGGACAGCTCGTGTCCC
Source organism: uncultured Collinsella sp. (assembly GCA_902490445.1). GTDB lineage: Bacteria > Actinomycetota > Coriobacteriia > Coriobacteriales > Coriobacteriaceae > Collinsella. The sequence goes on along the minus strand of CABUDZ010000025.1, from coordinate 18,471 downwards.
CGGCACCCCTTGTTGACTTGGGGCCCGCGGTCGTTATCTCCCATGCTTCCTCAACGGTAGCGGGTCCTCGTCATAGTGCTCTGCATGTTCTAGCCACACGCGCATGCCGGAGCACATCTACTCATTGCAATCGTTTCATCTTTGGAAAGGATATTTACATGGACGCCAAGTTTACCGAGCTCGTCGAGCAGCTGAACGGCCTCGATTTTAAGGGCATGTACGGCAGCGACTTCCTGCACACCTGGGATAAGACCACCGATGAGCTCAAGGCGCTCTACATCGTCGCCGACGCCCTGCGCGAGCTGCGCGAGAACAACGTTTCGTCCAAGATCTTCGATTCGGGTCTGGCCGTCTCCCTGTTCCGTGACAACTCCACCCGTACGCGCTTCTCCTTCTCTAAGGCAGCCAACCTGCTCGGTCTTGAGCTGCAGGACCTGGACGAGAAGAAGTCCCAGATCGCTCACGGCGAGACCGTCCGCGAGACCGCTACCATGATCTCCTTCATGGCCGACGTCATCGGCATCCGTGACGACATGTACATCGGCAAGGGCGACGCCTACATGGCCGAGGTCTCCGAGTCTGTCCAGCAGGCCTACGAGGACGGCGTTCTGGATCACCGTCCCACGCTCATCTCCCTGCAGTCCGACTCCGATCACCCCACGCAGTCCTCTGCCGACATGCTCTACCTCATCAACGAGTTTGGCGGTCTTGAGAACCTCAAGGGCAAGAAGGTTGCCGTCACCTGGGCCTACTCGCCCTCTTACGGCAAGCCGCTGTCCTGCCCGCAGTCGCTGATCAGCCTGCTGCCCCGTTTTGGCATGGACGTCACCTTGGCCCACCCCGAGGGCTACGACCTCATGCCCGAGGTCGTCGAGCGCGCCAAGGGTTATGCCGCCGAGTCCGGCACCACCTTTAAGCAGGTCAACACCATGGCCGAGGCCTTCGAGGGCGCCGACATCGTGATCCCGAAGAGCTGGGCTCCGTTTGCCGCCATGGAGAAGCGCACCAACCTGTACGCCGAGGGCGACGACGCCGGCATCGCTGCACTCGAGAAGGAGCTGCTCGCTCAGAACGCCACGCATCAGGATTGGTGCTCCACGACCGAGCTCATGGAGAAGACCGCCAACGGCCAGGACACCATCTTTATGCATCCGCTGCCTGCCGACATCTCCGGTGTCTCTTGCGAGCACGGCGAGGTCAACGCCGACGTCTTCGACATGCACCGCGTGGGCATGTACAAGGAGGCCAGCTACAAGCCGTACGCCATCGCAGCCATGATGTTCCTGCAGAAGGTTGCCGATCCCGCCGCTACCCTCAAGGCCCTCGACGAGCGCAACACCGCCCGTTGGTTCCAGGCCTAAAGCTGGGTTGAGGTAAGCCATGTAAAGGGGGCGCTCTGCCAACCGGCGGGGTGCCCCTTTTTGCATCGTGGGCGTGCGGGATAAGCGCTTTCGATGTAGATGCCCCGCGACGCGAGTTATGGGTACGATGGTTTCAGGGGAGGTATCGCCATGAAACTTGGTTGCGTCATTATGGCTTCGGGCGAGGGCAAGCGATTTGGCTCTAACAAGATGCTCGCCGATATCTATGGCGAGCCGCTGATTGCCCGGACCATTGATTCGGTTCCCCGGGGCTTTGACGTTGTGGTTTCGACGCGTTGGCCCGAGGTCGCTCAGATTTGTGATGACAAGCATTGCCCGTGCGTGCTGCACGATGGCGAGCTGCGCAGCGAAAGCGTCCGTGCGGGCCTTTCGTGGGGAGTCGAACGTAACTGGAAAGGTTGCCTCTTTTTGCCGGGCGACCAGCCGCTCGTGAGTTCGGATTCTTTTGAGGCTATGGTTCGTGCATTTGACGAGCGTGGCCGCAAGCATCCGGTGCGTCTTGCGTGCAACGGTGAGCCTTCGAGCCCGGTGCTCTTTCCGGCGGAACTGTTCGATGCACTTATGTGTCTTGAGGGTAAGGACGGCGGCGGTTCGATCCTCAAGGACCGTACCGACGTGGTGCTGGTCGAGGCGCGTGCCTACGAGCTGTGGGACGTCGATACCGTCAAGGGACAGCGACGCATAACGGAGCATATCGCCGCCTGCTCGTATTTTGATCGCGTGGCCAACTGCATCAATCAATAAGGAGCAATTATGATCATCATCAAAAACGGCGCACTCGTGACGCCCCAGGGGCTTCGCCGCGCCGATCTTGCCATGGATGGCGATAAGATCGTGCGGATTGCCGCGGCGATTGAGCCGGCCGAGGGCGATACCGTCGAGGATGCTGCGGGCTGCTGGGTGTTCCCGGGCTTTATCGATGGGCACACGCACATGCAGTGCTGGACCGGCATGGATTGGACAGCCGATAGCTTTGAGACCGGCACGCGCGCGGCTGCCTGCGGCGGCACGACGACCATTGTGGACTACGCGACGGCCGATCGCGGCGTGACCATGCCCGATGCCTTGGTCGAGTGGCGTCATCGCGCCGACGGCACCTGCACCGCCAACTATGCCTTCCATATGGCGCTTGCCGAGTGGAATGAGCGCAACCGCGCCGATCTTTCGGCCATGCGCGAGGCGGGCGTGTCGTCGTTTAAGACCTACTTTGCCTACGACCATCTGCGCCTGGACGATGCCGAGACGCTCGAGGTGCTGGAGGAGCTCAAGCGCGTGGGCGGTATCCTGTGCGTGCATTGCGAGAACGGCACGTTGGTCAACGCGCTGCAGAAGCGCGTGTTTGAGCAGGGTATCCACGGGCCCGAGGGCCATGCGCTCAGCCGTCCGGACGTGTGTGAGGCCGAGGCCGTGAGCCGCCTGCTGTATCTGGCGCACTTGGCCGGGGACGCTCCGGTCAACGTGGTGCACCTTTCGACCAAGCTGGGGCTCGAGGCCATTCGCGCTGCCAAAGCGCGCGGGCAGAAGAACATCTATGTCGAGACATGCCCTCAGTATCTGATGCTCGACGACACCTGCTATCTGGAGCAGGGCGAGGACGGCTTTGCGGGCGCCAAGTATGTGATGAGCCCGCCGCTGCGCCATGCCGGCGACCGTGCAGCCCTGCGCGAGGCGCTTGTGGCCGGCGAGATCGATACTATCGCCACCGACCACTGCAGCTTTAACCTGCACGGGCAAAAGGACCGCGGGCGCGACGACTTCCGCGCGATTCCCAACGGCGGGCCCGGCGTGGAGCATCGCCCCGTCGCGATCGCTACGAGCTTTGAGGGACAGCTGGGTCCCGAGGATCTGTGCCGCTTGATGAGCGAGAATCCGGCGCGCGTTTTTGGCATGTATCCGCGCAAGGGCTGTCTTGCCGAGGGCGCCGATGCCGACGTGTGCGTGTGGGATTCGTGCGCGCGTTGGACGATCAGCGCCGCGACGCAGCATCAGGCTGTGGACTATACGCCGCTCGAGGGCTTTGAAGCGCACGGCCGCGCCAAGGCCGTGTTTGTGAACGGCGTGCTGGCTGCGCGCGACGGCGAGCCCACCGGAGCCCAACCCGGCCGCTACGTGCCCCGCTAACGGGAAGACCGCCGGGGTAGCTAATTTGGGAGATGATTTTTTGGGACGGGGTAGCAAAAAGAGCCCCGTCCCAAATTTGCTACCCCTGGAGGCTGGTGGCGATGAGGGGGCGGCCGAGGGCTGCCTCGAAGCAATCTGCCATCGTTGGATCGGCAAGCGTGTCGACTTGGTTGAGCATGATGCGGGCATTGTCGAGGTTCAGCATCTGCAGCTCGGCATTGAGCACCATGGCGACGCGCTCTGGGGTGGCAGCGTCGGTGGGCTCGCAGCCGCAGCGCTCGCAGAAGAGCTCGGGGCGGTGGACAACCTTGGCGACGGGCTTGCCCAGCCCTGAGGCGCCGACGACCCAGACAACGTTTGCCGTGGCGGCGGGAATTACCGGCTCCCAGGCGGCATGCGCCTTGAGCGGGAGTCGCTTGCTGCCATCTGCCTCGGCCAACACATAGTCAAAGCGCTGCGCCAGCTCGTTGAGCGGCTCGGCGGGGGCGCAGAGCTTGCCTGTCTCCGGGTTCAAAACACCCGCCTGGCAGATACTTCCGCGGACAAGTCCCGCGCATGCCTCGCAGGTGCAGCCGGGAACATGTAGGGTCCCCGGCTTCCAAGGCGCGGCGTCCAGGCGACGGCTCGACCCATCCCATGACACGCCGGCGACGGGAAACATGTGCGTGGTGGTACAGAGGAGCACGCGGCCGCCAGCGCGCATGAGCTCGAGACCCAGCGTCTTCAGCAGCGTCGACTTGCCGCCACTGCCGATAATCGCGGTAATGCCCGACTCGATCCTGAGCGCGGAGGCAAGATTGCCGCTAACCGTTTCCATCTGTTCACCGCCGTATAATACTGTGATAATAAATAATCATCAGAGTAGCGGCCGAACCGCTTTTGCTCTGCTCAAACCGTAGCACAGGGAGGTGCCCCGGGAATGCTCGTTTATGTTCGCGGCGCCGGCGATATCGCCACGGGCGTCGCCGCTCGCTTGGTGCGCGCCGGCGTTTCGGTCGTTATGGCCGATATCGCGGTTCCCACGTGCATCCGCCGCACAATCTGTTTTTGCGAGGCCATTCGCCTGGGCGAGGTCGAGGTCGAAGGCATTCGCGCTCGCTTGGCACGGACGCCGGCTGAGGCGCTTGAGATTACCGAGGCTGGAGACGTCGCCGTTGTGGTGGACCCTCAGGCCAAGATGCTCGGCGAGCTGAAACCCGCGGCTGTGGTCGACGCGATTTTGGCTAAGCGCAACTTGGGCACCACGCGCGACATGGCGCCTGCCGTCATCGCTGTGGGGCCGGGCTTTACCGCGCCGGTTGACTGCGACGCCGTGGTCGAGACCATGCGCGGGCATTTTCTCGGCCGTGTCATTACCCAAGGTTCGCCCCAGCCCAACACGGGCGTGCCGGGCATTATCGCCGGCTATGGCAAGGAACGTGTTATCCACAGCCCCACCGCCGGCGTGTTTCGGTCCGACCGCGCAATCGGCGACATCGTGAGCGCCGGAGACGTGATTGGCTACGCGGGCGATACGCCCATGTGCACGCAGATCGATGGCTGTCTGCGCGGGCTTTTGGCGAACGGCGTGCAGGTGACTGAGGGCTTTAAATGCGCCGATGTCGACCCGCGCGGCGATGCCAGCTATATCAACTACATTTCGGACAAAGCGACGTCGGTCGGCGGCGGCGTGCTCGAGGCACTCGCTATGCTCACCGATGTCTTTAGAGGATAGAAGGCGGCAATGGAAAAGCTCGATGTTGTGAATGCGGCGCTTGCCGCCCTGCGTGCTGGCGAGACGTGCGAGCTGGTGGTCGTGGCCGGTACGGCGGGGTCGTCCCCGCGCGGTGTGGGCGCCTGGATGGCCGTCTTTGCCGATGGCAGCCAGGCGGGCACTATCGGCGGCGGCAAGATTGAGCTCTTTGCGCTGGATGAGGCGCGCGAGCTCCTGAGCGCGGGACAGTCGCGTCTGGTCCGCTACACTATGGGCGGCGAGAACTCCGATACCGGCATGATCTGCGGCGGAGCCATCTGCCTGTGCTATCTGCGCCTGGATGTATCGCAGGCGCCGTTGTTCCAGTCGGTTGCCGACATCTTGGCCTATCGGCGCATCGGCGACTTCGTCATCGACTTTGAGCCGTTTATCGCGAGCGTGCTCGAGGGCGATGTGGCCGAGTACCATGGCGAGGAATCGCGCCGCACCATTGCGGGCTGCCCCGGGCTTTCGCTGGTGGAGGAGGGGAGTAAGGTCACCTACACCAACGCCGCCTCCGAGATTCCCCCGGCGCACATCGAGACGCTCTGCCCCGAGGGCCTGACCTATATCTTTGGCTGCGGCCACGTGGGCGCTGCGACGGCGCGGGTGCTCACGGCGGCGGGCTTTGCCGTCGTGGCTTGCGACGACCGTCCCGGCACGCTGACCCCCGAATGGGTGCCCGGTGTCTACGACCGTCGTTTGGTCGACTACAAGAACCTGAGCAAGCAGTGCCCTATCGGCCCGCGCGACCTGGTGGTCGTCGCCACGGCGGGTCACAAGTCCGATATCGACGTGGTGATTCAGGCCATGCGCGCCAAGCCCGCCTATCTGGGCTGCTTGGGCTCGCGCCGCAAGACTGCCTTTGTGCGCGCCCGCCTGGAGCAGGAGGGCTTTACGCAGGACCAGATCGACGGGCTGCACCTGCCGATCGGCGTTGCCATCGAGGCCGAGGATCCCGAGGAGATTGCCATCTCCATCGCTGCCGAGATGATCCACCTGCGCCGCACCAAGCTCGTCCCCCGCAAGCGCTAGTCGCATCCCCATCAATAAGATGCGGCGAAATACGGACTGTTTAAGCCGGTTAAGCCGTCAAACAGTCCCTATTTCACCGCAACTGCCATTTTGATCCCCTAGGGATCAATATGTGCGGGGGAGTTGTGGAGTTGTGCAGGCAGACGAGGTTTTTCTGGAAATACGCTCCCGATGCGCGTATAGTACCGATTGTTTTGTCGGCTCCTGCTGCGTCGAGTCCAAACCGCGTAAATGCCATGAGCGGCGCGGATGCAGCCAGGAGGCACGAGGACAACCCATCGTGGCCACGCCCCGTGCTTAAAACCCCAAGAAGGAGTGAACAATGGCAGAAGAGAAGTATGTGCCGCGTCTGAAGACCAAGTACAACAACGAGGTCAAGCAGCAGCTTCAGGACAAGTTCCAGTACGAGAACGTCATGATGATCCCCAAGTTTGAGAAGATCGTCGTGAACATGGGTGTCGGCGAGGCCGCTACCGATTCCAAGGCCATCGACGGTGCCGTGCGCGACCTGCGCGCCATCACCGGCCAGCAGCCGATGATCACCCGTGCCCGCAAGTCCATCGCTACCTTCCGCCTGCGCGCTGGTATGCCGATCGGCTGCAAGGTTACCCTGCGTGGCGACCGTATGTGGGAGTTCTTCGATCGTCTGACCTCCGTCGCGATCCCCCGTATCCGCGACTTCCGCGGCATCTCCGCCAAGAGCTTCGACGGCCGTGGTAACTTCTCCATGGGCGTCACCGAGCAGCTCATCTTCCCCGAGATCGACTTCGACTCCGTCGATCACCAGCGTGGTATGGACATCACTTTCGTGACCACCGCCAACACCGATGAGGAGGCCAAGGCCCTTCTGGACGCCTTCGGTTTCCCGTTCAAGAAATAGGTTCACCTGCCCTATGAGCGCCGTTCCCAGAAGGGGGCGGCGCTTGGGGCGAACAATACTCTATGTGAGGAGGATATAAGTGGCTAAGACATCGATGATCGTCAAGTGCAATCGCAAGCAGAAGTTCTCTACTCGTGAGTACACGCGCTGCCAGCGCTGCGGCCGTCCGCACTCTGTGTACCGCAAGTTCGGCCTGTGCCGTGTCTGCTTCCGCGAGCTTGCACTCAAGGGCGAGCTTCCCGGCGTTAAGAAGGCCAGCTGGTAAGTCACTACCAGCGTTTCAAGCATCAGTTTGGAACAGGGAAAACGCGCTAAAAAGGCTTTGCCGTTAAGGGCGGCGAAGAACCAAGAGCACGTGTTCATCAAGAACGAAGGAGAATCTGTATGAACCTTACAGACCCGATCGCAGATATGCTTACGCGCATCCGTAACGCTAACTCTGTGAACAAGGCCACGGTCTCCATGCCGAGCAGCAAGAAGCTCGTCGAGATCGCTCGTGTTCTGCACGAGGAGGGCTACATCGAGGGCTACGATGTCGAGGACACCGTTCCCCAGAAGACTCTGCACATCACGCTTAAGTATGGTCCCAAGAAGGCTAAGGTCATCAACGGCATCCGCCGCATTTCCAAGCCGGGCCTGCGTAAGTACACCGGCGTTGCCGACATGCCCCGCGTCCGCGGTGGCCTTGGTACCGCCATTATTTCCACCAGCCATGGCGTCATGACCGACCGCGATGCTCGCAAGCACAACGTCGGCGGCGAGATCATCGCTTACGTCTGGTAATTCGCTCGGTAGGTAGAAGGAAAGGAGATCACCGTGTCTCGTATCGGTAATAAGCCTGTCCAGATTCCCGCCGGAGTCGAAGTGGCAGTCAACGGCAACAACGTTGTCGTCAAGGGCCCCAAGGGCCAGCTCGAGCTCGATATCTATGAGAAGCTCGCTATCAACGTCGAGGACAACGTCCTCACCGTTTCCCGTCCCGACGACGAGCGTGAGACCCGTGCCCGCCACGGCCTCACCCGCGCCCTCATCCACAACATGGTTGTTGGCGTTTCCGAGGGCTTCGAGAAGAAGCTCGAGCTCGCCGGCGTCGGTTACCGCGTGCAGCAGAAGGGTAAGAACCTCGAGTTCTCCCTGGGCTTCTCGCACCCCGTGATCGTCGAGGCTCCCGAGGGCATCACCTTCGAGGTTCCCGACAACACCCACGTGAACGTCAAGGGTATCAACAAGCAGCAGGTCGGTCAGATCGCCGCTGAGATCCGCGGCCATCGTCCTCCCGAGCCTTACAAGGGCAAGGGTATCCACTACGTTGGCGAGCACATCCGCCGCAAGCTGGGTAAGGCCGCCAAGTAGTCGTAACCGACTCACTCGCATAAGACCAGCACCCCGTCAGGTGCTGGCAAGATCAACCTTTTTAGGAGTTTACGTATGAACAAGCATAAGGCGAAGCTGGAAGGCCTCAAGCGTCGTCAGCGTCGTGTTCGCGGCAAGGTCTCGGGTACCTCCGAGCGTCCGCGTCTTCGCGTGACCCGTACTAACGCCAACATCTATGCCCAGATCATCGACGACAGCAAGGGCTCCAGCCTGACGCTCGTCTCTGCCTCGACCCTCGAGGCCGAGTTCAAGGGCACCCACACCTCGAACAAGGAGGCTGCGGAGAAGGTCGGTCAGCTCGTTGGCAAGCGTGCCATCGAGGCCGGCATCACCAAGGTCGCCTTCGATCGCGGTGGCCGTATCTACCATGGCCGCGTCAAGGCCCTCGCCGACGGTGCTCGTGCCGCCGGTCTCGAGTTCTAGGAGGTATGTAGCACATGGCTCGTAATCAGAAGCAGCAGCGCGAGGCCTCCGAGTTCGAGGAGCGCGTCGTTTACATCAACCGCGTGTCGAAGACCGTCAAGGGTGGTCGTCGCATGAGCCTCGTCGCTCTCGTCGTCGTTGGCGACGGCAAGGGCAACGTCGGCGTTGGCATGGGCAAGTCCGCTGAGGTGCCCCTGGCCATCTCCAAGGCGTCTCTCGATGCCAAGAAGAACATGTTCCACGTGCCGGTGACCGAGCAGGGCACCATCCCGCACGAGGTTCTCGGCCACTTTGGTGCCGGCCGCATCATCATCAAGCCCGCTGTCGAGGGTACCGGCGTTATCGCCGGCGGCGCTGTGCGTCCCCTCTTCGAGCTTGCTGGCATCAAGAACGTCCTGTCCAAGTCCCTCGGTACCGACAACGGCCTCAACATCATCAAGGCTGCCGTCGAGGGCCTCAAGGAGCTCTCCAGCCCTGAGGACGTCGCGGCTCGCCGTGGCCTGACGGTCTCCGAGATGTTCGTCGGTAAGGAGAACTAAGCATGGCTGACACCATCAAGATCAAGCAGGTCCGCAGCACCAACGGTTGCAAGCAGGACCAGGTCCGTACTGTCCGTGCCCTCGGTCTCCACAGGATCCGCGAGGTTCGCGAGATCGCTGACAACGAGTCCGTCCGCGGCATGATCTTCAAGGTCAAGCACCTTGTCGAGATTGTAGAGGAGTAGCAAATGCAGCTTCACGATCTTACTCCCGCGCCCGGTTCCACCAAGAACCGCAAGCGCGTCGGCCGTGGCAATTCTTCGGGTCACGGCACCACTTCTGGCCGCGGCCAGAAGGGCCAGGGTTCCCGCTCTGGTGGCACCAAGGGTGCCGGCTTCGAGGGTGGCCAGACTCCGCTGGCTATGCGCCTGCCCAAGCTTCCGGGCTTCCGCAACCCCCGTCGTATCGAGTACACCGCTGTTAACGTTGAGCGTCTCGAGCGTAAGTTCGAGGACGGCGCTGTAATCGACGGTGCCGCTCTTAAGGCCGCTCGCATCACCAAGAGCGAGTTCGAGCCCGTCAAGGTGCTCGGCAATGGTGAGCTCACCAAGAAGTTCACGGTCAAGGTCGACAAGGTCAGCGCTTCTGCGCAGGCCAAGATCGAGGCCGCTGGCGGAAAGGTCGAGCTGCCGTGCTAAATGGTCTTAAGAATGCTTTCCGCATCAAAGAATTGCGCGAAAAGATTCTTTTTACCATAGCTATGCTCGTCGTGTACCGCATTGGTGCGCACGTTCCTGTGCCCGGCATTCCCTTCCAGGGGATGCTGGGCCTTTTCTCGACCGATAACAATTCGGTCGCCGCAGGTGCTATGGCCCTCCTGAATCTTTTCTCTGGCGGCGCGTTGAGCTATGTGTCGGTGTTTTCGCTGGGCATCATGCCTTACATCACCAGCTCGATCATCCTCCAGATGCTCCAGGCCGTCGTGCCTTCCCTGCATGAGCTTGCCCGCGAGGGCGAGGTCGGTCAGACCAAGATTACGCAGTATTCGCGTTACCTCACCCTGGCTCTGGCAATCCTCAACTCCGTGGGTTACCTCTTCCTCTTTAAGAGCTTCGGCATCAGCTTCAATGGCGCCGGCGCTCCCGAGATCATCTTCGACCTCATGATCGTCGGTACGCTCACCGCAGGCGCTATGCTGATCATGTGGATTGGTGAGCTCATCACCCAGCGCGGTATCGGCAATGGCATGTCGCTGATCATCTTTGCGAACATCATGGCCGGTCTGCCGCAGGCGATCTTTTCCAGCACCGAGGGCAATGCCGGTGGCATCATCACCATGGTGATCATCTGCGCCATCATCCTGCTGGTTATTCCGCTGATTGTTTTCCTTGAGCGCGGCCAGCGCCGCATCCCGGTCTCCTACGCCAAACGCGTCGTTGGCCGTCGCATGATGGGTGGCCAGACCACCTACCTGCCCATCAAGGTCAACACCGCGGGTGTCGTGCCGATCATCTTCGCTTCGGCGCTGCTGTACTTCCCGGCTCAGATTGCCGTGTTCTTCCCCGGCATCGGCTGGATTCAGGCAGTTGCCTCCGCGCTTTCGACCGGTTGGCTCAACTGGGTGCTTAACGTTGTCCTCATCGTGTTCTTCGCGTACTTCTACACCTCCATGGTGTTCAATCCCGATGACACGGCCGACAACCTTAAGAAGCAGGGCGGCTTTATTCCGGGCGTGCGTCCGGGTAGGGCTACCGCGGCCTACATCAAGAACGCGCTCAACAAGATTACGCTTCCCAGCGCTGTCTTTTTGGCGCTCATCGCCATCGTGCCTTCGATCATCTTCTCCTTCACGGGTAACCATCTGATCCAGGCATTTGGTGGCACGTCCATCCTCATCATGGTCGGCGTCGTGCTCGACACGGTCGATAAGCTCGAAGGCCAGATCAAGATGTATGATTACGATGGATTCTTTAAATAGGCTAGAGGAGGATTGCTCATGAACCTCGTATTGCTCGGAGCTCCGGGTGCCGGTAAGGGCACCGTCGCACAGGAGCTCGTCGCCGAGTTTGGCGTCGCTCACATTTCCACGGGCGACCTGCTGCGTGCTGCCGTCAAGGGTGGCACCGAGCTTGGTATTCAGGCTAAGAAGTACATGGACGCTGGCGAGCTCGTTCCCGACCAGCTCGTGATCGACCTTGTCAAGGAGCGCCTTGCTGCCGATGACGCCCAGCAGGGCTTCATCCTCGACGGCTTCCCGCGCAACACCGCCCAGGCTGTGACGCTCGATTCCGAGCTCTCCGCCATGGGTCGCGAGATCGACTGCGCCCTTCTGGTCGACGTGGCCCCCGAGGTCATCATCGATCGTCTGTCTTCGCGTCGCACCTGCCGCGCCTGCGGTTACACCGGCACCGCTGCCGATGCCACCTGCCCCAAGTGCGCCGGCGAGATGTATCAGCGCGACGACGACAAGCCCGAGACCATCAAGAACCGTCTCGACGTCTACGAGAAGTCCACGAGCCCGCTCGTCGACTACTATCGTGGCCAGGGTCTGCTCAAGTCGGTCAACGGTGACCAGGCTCGCGAGACCGTGTACGGGGATGTCAAAGAGGCTCTCGGTCTATGATCAAGATTAAGTCTGCAACGCAAATCGAGCAGATGAAGAAGGCAGGAGCGCTATCTAAGATGGCGCTCCGCCACGTTGGAGCCATGGTGCGCCCCGGCGTTTCGACTTTTGAGCTCGATCAGCTCGCGGAGCAGATTATCCGCATGCATGGCGGCACCCCCGCCTTTAAGGGTTACGGCGGGTTCCCGGGGACCATTTGCGCATCGATCAACGATGCCGTGGTCCACGGTATTCCCAACCCTGACATGATCCTGCGCGATGGCGATATCATCTCCATCGATACGGGAGCCGTTGTCGACGGTTGGGTCGGCGATAACGCATGGACGTTTTTCGTCGGCACCCCCACGCCCGAAGCCAAGGCTTTGTGCGAGGTCACGCGCGATTGCCTTAAGGCTGCCATCGAGCAGGCTGTTCCCGGTAACCATATCGGGGACGTCGGTTATGCCGTTCAGTCCCTTGCCGAGTCTCACGGTTACGGCGTGCTTCGTGACTATGTGGGTCATGGCATTGGCCGCGTGATGCACGAGGACCCCAACGTTCCTAACTATGGAAAGAAGGGGAGGGGCGTTCGCCTCCAGGCCGGCATGGTCATTGCCATCGAGCCGATGGTTACGATGGGTTCCAACCATGTGAGCACGGGCTCCGACGGTTGGATTGTTACGACCAACGACCACCTGCCCGCCGCGCACTACGAGAACACCGTCGCCATTACCAATGACGGTCCGGTGATTCTCACCACGGATGCCCAAGGTGCTTGGTGTTCGCTCCAAGGCGGAGAAATGTAACAAGTTCCGCTTAGTTGTGGAGCCATTACGAAGTTAATACGATGCGTGCATACGTGTTGTAGAATATTCAATCGCTGTCGTTTTCTAGAGAAAGATGATTGCTTGTGAAGAAGGAAGACGCAATTGAGCTCGAGGGTACGGTAAAGGAACCGTTGCCCAATGCCATGTTTAAGGTTGAGCTCGAGAACGGTCATTCGGTTCTGTGCAACATTTCTGGCAAGATCCGAATGAATTACATCCGTATTCTCCCCGGTGACAGGGTTGTCGTGGAGCTTTCCCCGTACGACCTGACCCGCGGTCGCATCACCTATCGCTACAAATAGCGGCACGCATACACGCACTCCATTTCCGGCTGCAGGCTTAGCTCAACCTACGGTCGGATTGTGTGTGAAGACCAGCCATAGTTTTAAACGCCTGCGGCTGGGCGAGTAGATAGTAGGGAAGTAGTTTGAGCGCTACCGAAAGGAAGAACGATGAAGGTACGTCCTTCGGTCAAGAAGATGTGCGATAAGTGCAAAATCATTAGGCGCCATGGCAAGGTCCTCGTCATTTGCGAGAACCCCCGTCATAAGCAGCGTCAGGGTTAAGAGAGGAGACTACGTTGGCCCGTATTAATGGTGTCGACCTCCCGCGTGAGAAGCGCGTTGAGATCGGTCTGACCTACATTTACGGCATCGGCCGCACCACTGCGACGAAGATCTGCGTCGAGTGCAACGTTAACGTGGATACGCGCGTTAAGGACCTCACCGAGGATGAGGTTAACGCCATCCGTGATTATATCGATAAGAACCAGATCATGGTTGAGGGCGACCTCCGCCGTGAGCGCAACCAGAACGTCAAGCGCCTTATGGACATCGGCTGCAACCGCGGCCTTCGTCACCGCAAGGGCCTCCCGGTCCGCGGCCAGCGCACCCACACTAACGCTCGTACCCGCAAGGGCCCGAAGCGTCAGATCGGTGCTAAGAAGAAGAAATAAGGAGCGCTAGATAGATGGCTACTGCTAAGAAGAACGTTCGCGCTGCCCGTCTGAAGCGCGCGGACCGTAAGAACATTTCCGTGGGCCAGGCTCACATTCGTTCTACGTTCAACAACACGATCGTTTCGATCACCGATCCCCAGGGCAACGTCATTTCCTGGAAGTCGGCTGGCCAGGTGGGCTTCAAGGGCTCCCGTAAGTCCACGCCGTTCGCTGCCCAGATGGCTGCCGAGGCTGCTGCCAAGCAGGCCATGGAGCACGGTATGAAGAAGGTTTCCGTCTTCGTCAAGGGCCCCGGCTCCGGTCGTGAGACCGCCATTCGCTCCCTCCAGGCTGCTGGCCTCGAGGTCTCGAGCATCCAGGACAAGACCCCCATTCCGCACAACGGCTGCCGCCCCAAGAAGCGTCGCCGCGTGTAACTGAAAGGATCGTATCAATATGGCAATCGACAGGACTCCTGTTCTTAAGCGCTGCCGTCAGCTCGGGATCGATCCCGCTGAGCTCGGTTACAGCAGCAAGAAGGAATCTATCCGTCAGCCCAAGCGCCGTCGCAAGGAATCTGAGTACGGCATGCAGCTGCGCGAGAAGCAGAAGGTCAAGTTCATCTATGGCGTTCTGGAGAAGCAGTTCCACGGCTACTTCAACAAGGCCCGTAAGATGAACGGCGTCACCGGTGAGAACCTCATGATCATCCTTGAGTCTCGCCTTGACAACGTCGTCTTCCGTCTTGGCTTCGCCCGCACCCGCAAAGAGGCTCGTCAGTCCGTCCGTCACGGTCACTTCACCGTGAACGGCAAGCGCGTGGATATTCCGTCCTACCGCGTCAAGGCCGGCGACGTCGTCGCTGTCGGCGAGAAGTTCCGTGACCTCCTCCCCATCAAGGAGGCTCTGATTTCCTCCGAGCGCTTTGAGGTCCCTGGCTGGCTCGAGGTCGATATCGAGAAGCTGTCTGGTAACGTGCTCGCTCTGCCGACGCGTGAGCAGATCAGCGGTGATATCAACGAGCAGCTCATCGTCGAGCTCTACTCTAAGTAGTCCATCCGGGCTGCTGAGGCTGGAGGTAATACATGTCAGAATTCATTAGGCCTCAGGTTCAGGTCGAAGAGATCAACGAGACGTCTGCTCGTGTCTCCGTCGAGCCGCTCGAGCGTGGCTACGGCGATACGCTGGGTAACTCCCTTCGTCGCGTACTTCTGTCCTCGCTCGAGGGTGCCGCCGTCGAGGCTATTCAGATCGATGGTGCACAGCACGAGTTCATGACCATCCCTAACATGGTCGAGGATGTCACCGACATCGTCCTGAATGTCAAGGGTCTTGTCTTCAGGGCTCTCGGCACGACCGACGAGGCGACCGCCACCATTTCTGTTGACGGCCCCTGCGAGGTCACCGGTGCGGACTTCTTTATTCCGTCCGAGTTTGAGCTGGTCAACCCCGAGCAGCACATCGCTACGCTTACCGAGGGTGGCCATCTCACCATGAGCATGCGCATCGGCTATGGCCGCGGCTATGTCTCTGGCGAGGCTAACAAGCGCGACAACGATCCCATCGGTGTGATCCACGTCGACTCGCTGTACTCGCCGGTGTCCCGTTGCGCCAAGCTCGTTGAGGCTTGCCGTGTCGGTCAGCACACCGACTACGACCGCCTTGTCCTCGAGATCGAGACCAACGGCTCCATCGCTCCGCGCGACGCCGTGGTCCAGGCTGCCAATATCATCAACCAGCATATGGCTGCCTTTATGAACCTTGCCGAGACCCCCGAGGTCGAGGAGGAGGCTTCGATTTTCGCTCCCGAGGTCACCAACGACAACGCCGAGCTGGACAAGCAGATCGAGGATCTGGACCTTTCCGTCCGTTCCTACAACTGCCTTAAGCGCGCCAGCATTCACTCGGTCCGTCAGCTCGTTGAGTTCTCGGAGAACGATCTGCTTAACATCCGTAACTTCGGTGTTAAGTCGATCGAGGAAGTGAAGGACAAGCTTGAGTCCATGGGCCTGAGCCTGAAGGCTTAATGCTTCGCATATTTGAGGAGAAACTAGACCATGCGTCACAACGTTAAGAAGGGCCTGAAGCTCGGCACCGATGCGAGCCACACCAAGGCCATGAAGAAGAGCCTGGCCAAGGCCCTCTTCGAGAACGACCGCATCAAGACCACCGAGACCCGCGCTAAGGCGCTGCGTTCGGTCGTCGACCCGATCATCACCTGGGCCAAGAAGGGCGACCTGCACTCTCGTCGTCTGGCCATCGCCAAGCTCGGCGATAAGCAGCTCGTTGCCGAGATCTTCGACAAGGCTGCCCAGGGCATGTGGCAGGACCGCAACGGCGGTTACACCCGCATCATGAAGCTCGGCAACCGTAAGGGCGACAACGCTCCTATCGTTATCATGGAGCTCGTCACCGAGCCTTGCACGCCTAAGGCCAAGAAGGCTGCTCCGGCCCCCAAGAAGGCCGCTGCTCCCAAGAAGGTCGAGGCCGTCGAGGAGGCTCCTGCTGAGGAGACCGCTGAGTAGACAATCCGTCTGCATAGGCTATATTCGAGGGGTACGTTCGCGTACCCCTCTTTTTTTGTCGCGATACCGTTGATTGTTTGTTGGGAGCGCCCATGACCGCGCCGTCTGATTTCAATTCGATTCCTGAGCTCGATGCCACGCTTGTATTCTGTGTTGCCTATGATGGCTCGTCCTATAGCGGATTTGCCGAGCAGCCGGGCCAGACGACCGTTGCGGGCGAGTTGCGCCGCGCTATCGAGACGCTGCTGCGCCGCCCGATCGATCTGACGTGTGCGGGTCGTACCGATGCCGGCGTGCATGCGGTGGCCCAGTACATTAGCGTGCCCGTAACGGACGCTGAGCTTGCTCTGACGCGCCGTAGGTGGCTGAGGGCTATGGATGCCCTCCTGCCCAAAGATATCGCCATAAACGAGGTCTACAAGGCCCGTAGGGGCTTTTCTGCCCGCTTTGACGCGCGGTCCCGTACGTATACGTACCGTATTGCCGATCGCGATGCGCGCCCCGTGCTCTCGCGCGGTGCGGTGTGGTGGCATCGCTATCCCCTCGACGTCGATGCGATGGCGGCCGCCTGCCCTGCGCTTTTGGGCGAGCAGGACTTTAAGAGCTTTTGCAAGGTTGCCTCTGCTGTGGGCAAGCCCACGCACCGCTGCGTGATGCGTGCGGAGTTTGGCCACGAGGTCGCTTTTGGCGAGGATATCCTGACCTTCACTATCGAGGGCAATGCGTTTTTGCACTCGATGGTGCGTACCATTGTAGGAACGCTCGTGGAGATTGGCATGCATCGTCGCGATCCCCAGTGGATGCGCGAGGTTATTGACGCCCGTGACCGAACCGCTGCGGGTCCCACGGCGCCTGCCTGCGGCCTTACGTTTATGGGTGTGGATTACGGCCCCGACGAGCTTGTCGTTCTCGACTAGGGGAGTGCTCGGCGCGTCTGTGCCTTGCACATACTATGTGTGAGCTGCGCGTGTGCAACATCTGTTCTTGGCGTGCAACATGTTAGGCGGCTCGTTGCTTTTATAGCTCGGGTGTACCATGAACGACAGTTTGATTTGGTGCTATCGAGAGGATGGAAAACTTGGTTCGACGTTGTTCGCATCCGCGACTTTCGGTGATCCTTGTGGTAGAAGGTTCGCCCAGCTATGCGATGCGTGCGCTCGAGAGTATCCAGAACCAAGACCTCTATGATTTGCAGATTGTCGTTGTCTGCCGCGATGCTGTGCCCGGTGTGCGCCATTCGCTTCAAGTTGCTGCCGACAGGGACATCCATATTGATTTGATTGACGTCGAGGACGCGAAGCGCGGCGCTTGTCTTCGTGCCGGTTTTGATGCCTCGCGCGGCTCTCAAATCATCGCCATGAACGCCGATGAGTGGTTTGCTCCGCAGGCCCTTTCCAAGATGGTCGATATCGCGTGCGATACTGCGGCAGACATTGTGCTCCCCTCGGTGTCGCTCGATCGATACGATGCGCATCGCGAGCGTCATTCGCGCGTCTTGGATGCTGCCTCTATTGCCATAGAAGACGAGTCTTCTATGGTGACTGGGCTGCCCCAGTTGATTTTAGGCGGCTTGGTTGCTCAAGTCTCTGGCGTGATGTACAGCCGTCCACTGTTTGAGGCATGTCTTTTGTGCGATAAGACGTTTCGCACGGTTGGGTTTATGGCGTGCGCGCTCTCGCAGGCACAGCGCGTCTCCGGATGCGGCGACGCTTGTTTCCACGCGGCGGCGCCTAAGCTTACAGATGCCTTTGATCCCACCATGTATGCCAAGGTATCCGATGACGCCCGGGCGCTCGACGAGCTTGCGGACTCACTCTCGGAAGCAGATAGCGGTGGTCGGCTCAAGCTGGCAAGCCAAAAGTTCTACTTTGCCGGACTGGTCGCCTGCATCGAGAATTTGTGTCTGAGCCCGCATGGAGTGTCGTCAATCGAGCGTTCCGCCCGCATGCGTGATATGCTCGAGGCGCCTCGAACCCGTCAGATGGTCGCCGCGCTCAAGGATAACCATCGGGGACTCGGTCTGTTGTTTGGGCCGATCGCCAGCGCCAAGCCCGCGCGCTGCGTGATGTGTACGCATCTGGCAGCTTTTCTTAACCGGACGGGCGCAAAAACCGCCTAAACGGCTCATTACGAAACAAACTTGCATAGAATTGT
>CABUDZ010000024.1 GCA_902490445.1 uncultured Collinsella sp. | reverse complement strand
TCGGATACCGATTACGCGGATGCCGTGACGAGTCATTTGGTGTTTAAGGCGGGGGTGCAGGAGTCGTTTTGCGCTAAGATGCGCGAGCTTATGGCGGGGCGCGAAGAGATTGAGGTCAGCACTCCCGAATTTGCCGAGTTCTAACGGCGACGGCCGGCGTGCTTTTGGATGGATCCCAAGCGCGCCGGCCGTCGTTTTTTTGTTGCTGCCGTTTACTCGGCGAGCTGCTTTAGCATATCGCAGGCGATCTCGACGGCATCGTCGATGCAGCCGGGGCAGCTGCGGAGCGGACCCTTATCCGATCCGACGCCCTTGAGCGTGCCGCAGACGGTCGTCGTGTTCTTCGTATTAAAACGCTTGGCGATCTCGCGCGACAGCTTGTAGGTCTGGCCCTTGGTCTTGGGGTTTTCCATACCATCGCTCATCAAAAAGCCCATGATGGCCACGGCGCCCGAGATGGCGCCACAGGTTTCGGTCATACCGCCCATGCCGGCGCCAAAGCCCTCGGTGAGGGTAAAGGCGACCTGGGGGTCGAGTCCGACGGCAGGCGCGAGCGTGCAGGCGACGGCCTGTGCGCAGTTAAAACCGCGGGCGTGGTATTCGGCAGCCTGAGCCTGACAGGCGGTGATGTCGAGCTGGGCCGTATCGATTTGCTTCATCGTTGTCTCCTTGGTCACGGTGTACCCGCCTATGGTACCCGTGACGGGGCATGTAATCATCGAGAGCTTCACGTATGCCTCGTTTTTATCTATCGAGCAAATGCCCAAGGCTTGAGATAAATACTCCTGATCAATTTGTCCAATAACCTACCTTTGGGATGGGTTGAGAGGGGTGCAGGGTAGCGGTATCGTGAACCGAATAAAACGTAACCCAGGCAAGGGAGCTAGATATGAGCGAGCAGACCATCGGTACTACATGTGTTCAGGGCGGTTATCGCCCGGGTGATGCAGAGCCGCGTCAGGTGCCTATCTACCAGTCAACCACGTGGAAGTACGACACGTCCGAGCACATGGGCAAGCTGTTCGACCTGGAGGAGTCGGGCTACTTCTACAGCCGTCTGCAGAACCCCACGTGTGATCTGGTTGCCGCCAAGATTTGCGAGATGGAGGGCGGTACCGCTGCGATGCTCACGAGTTCGGGCATGGCTGCGAACTTCCTCGCGATTTTTAACGTGGCCGGCTCCGGCGATCACGTGGTCGCGAGCTCTGCTATTTACGGCGGTACGTATAACCTGCTCGCCCATACCATGGGCCGCATGGGCGTGACCTGCACGTTCGTTGCCCCCGACTGCACCGACGAGGAGCTGGAGGCAGCGTTTGAGCCCAATACCAAGCTCGTCTTTGGCGAGACCATCGCCAATCCCGCCCTCGCCGTGCTCGACATTGAGCGCTTTGCCAAGGCCGCGCACGACCATGGCGTGCCGCTGATGGTCGACAACACCTTCCCGACGCCCGTGATGTGCCGTCCCTTTGAGTGGGGCGCCGACATCGTCACGCACTCTACCACCAAGTACATGGATGGGCATGCGGCCTACCTGGGCGGCGTGATCGTCGACCATGGTCAGTTTGACTGGATGGCCCATGCGGACAAGTTCCCGGGTCTCACCACGCCCGACGAGAGCTACCACGGCGTGACCTATGCCGAGAAGTTCGGCCGCGAGGGCGCCTTCATTACCAAGGCCACCGCGCAGCTCATGCGCGACCTCGGCCCCATGCAGAACCCGCAGGCGGCGTTTTTCTTGAACAGCTCGCTCGAGAGCCTGCATGTGCGCATGCCGCGTCATTGCGAGAACGGCCTGGCCGTTGCCAAGTTCCTGCAGAGCCATCCCAAGGTACGCTTTGTGAGCTATCCGGGCCTGGAGGGCGATAAGTACTATGACCTGGCTCAGAAGTACATGCCCAACGGTACTTGTGGCGTCGTGAGCTTTGGCTTTAACGGTGGTCGCGCGGCGGCCGAGACTTTCATGAAGAGCCTCAAGCTCGCCCAGATCGCCACGCATGTGGCCGACGCTCGCACTTGCTGTCTGCATCCCGCTAACGCCACGCATCGCCAGATGAACGATGAGGAGCTCATCGCCTGCGGCATTTCCGCCGATATGGTGCGCCTGTCGTGCGGCCTCGAGGACACGGCCGACTTGATTGCCGACCTTGAGCAGGCGCTTGAGCAGTGCTAGGCTAGCGTTCGCACAAGGCGTCGATGCTGGCAGAAAGCTTCGGCGACCTTCAGTTCCGATTCCGTAGGCGGGACCCCAATCGCGACTGTTTGCAGGCGATTGGGGCCCCGTTTTTGCGTTGGGCCACTCGAAAGGATGGATATGGAGAAAACTGCAGAGCAGCTGCGCCGCGAGCACATTGCCCTAGAGGGCGACACCCATGGCAAGAACAAATGGGCGATTCTGTTTACCGTGCTCATCATGACGTTTATGTCGTGTCTGGATTCGACCGTCGTGACCGTGGCGTTGCCCGTGATGCAAAAGGAGCTGGGCGTGGGCCTCGACCACATCCAGTTGGTGAGCTCGGTGTACCTGCTTGCGACATGCGTGGCTATGCTGCCGTTTGGCCGCTTGGGCGACGTGCGCGGCAAGGTGGGCGTATTCCAGCTGGGTGTAATCGTCTTTACGGTCGGATCGCTGCTGTGCGGGCTGTCGGCCTCGCTCGAGGTTCTCATTCTGGCTCGCATTGTCCAGGGCGTCGGTTGCGCGGCGGCCATGGCCAACAACATGGGCATTATTACCGAGTCCTTTCCGGCGCGCGAGCGCGGCCGCGCCATGGGCATTCTCGCGACCTTCGTGGCCCTCGGCATGATGTGTGGCCCCGTGCTGGGCGGCATGCTGGTAGCAAGCTTTCCCTGGGAGAGTATCTTCCTCATCAACCTGCCCATTGGCGTCATCTCATTTATCGTGGGGCTCTATACGCTGCCGCATGTTAAGCCGGAGGCTGGCGAGCGCCCCATGTCCCTGATCGAGGCCGCTCGTCGCTGCTTTGCAAATTCGGCCTTCACCATCAACCTCGCCTGCATGCTCATCGTGTTCGTTGGTATTGGCGCATCTGAGTTTGTGCTGCCGTTCTATTTCCAGGATGCCCATGGCTTTAGCTCCGATATTTCCGGACTGCTCTTTTTGGCGCTGCCGATGGTGAATGCCTTTATCGGCCCGCTTTCGGGTACGGTTTCGGACCGTGTTGGCTGCGAGGGCCCTACGGCGGTTGGCCTGGGCGTGTACGTGTGCGGACTATTTGCGGTAAGCACGCTCGACGAGCACTCTTCCATCCCTGTGATCGTGTGTTGCGTCGCGTTTATGTCGTGTGGCACGTCGATTTTCCAAAGTCCCAATAACTCGCTGTATATGGGCTCGGCTCCGCGCGAAGCGCTCGGCTTTGCGGGCAGCCTGGGTAGCCTTGCGCGCTATGCGGGTATGGCAGTGGGCATTACGGCGGCATCGCATATCCTCTATGGGCAGATGAGCGTGGCGATGGGCGAGGCCGTGACCACTATTGTTGCAGGTCGTCCGGATGTGTTCCTGTTTGGTTTTCGCTCGGTATTCTACGTGCTCATGGCTGTGGCGGCAGCGGGCTTTGCACTCGCCATGGTGCGTTTGGTGAGGATGCGCGCCCGCCATTAGCGTGTTGAGAGGCTGTCTGCCACGATTCGCGCCGTCCCAAAAAGACCGGTTTGTGGTGCGATGCGGCTTGTGGGGCGGGCGGGGGTCGGTCCGTGGTAGACTATCGAACAACGTTTATTAATCGCGCGGCATCGTTGCCGCGAGAAGGGGTTGCGCCATGCAGGAGCTTGAGGATCGTATTCGCCATGACGGCATCGTAAAGGCCGGTAACGTCCTTAAGGTTGATGCCTTCCTCAACCACCAGTGCGACGTTGAGCTGTTCGACCACATGGGCGCCGAGTGGGCCCGTCTGTTCGAGGGTGTCGAGATCAACAAGATCCTGACGATTGAGGCTTCGGGCATTGGTATGGCCTGCATCGCGGCTCAGCATTTTGGCGGTGTGCCGGTGGTCTTTGCCAAGAAGGCGCAGTCCATCAACCTCGACGGCGAGCAGTATGCCACGACCATCTACTCCTTTACCAAGCAAAAGGAGTACCCGGTCATCGTTGGTAAGCGCTTCCTGTCCGAGGGCGACAAGGTCCTGATCATCGACGACTTCTTGGCTAACGGCTGCGCGCTCGAGGGTCTTATCAAGATCTGCGAGGCCGCGGGTGCCGAGGTTGCCGGCATCGGCATTGCCGTGGAGAAGGGCTTCCAGGGCGGTGGCGATAAGCTCCGCGAGCGTGGCTTCCGCGTTGAGAGCCTGGCCCGTATTGCCGATATGGACTGCGAGACCGGCGAGATCACCTTCGCCTAAGCTCGCAACACAAGCGATTGGTATGCGATGTGACAAAGGGACTGTCCCTTTGTCACATTTTTTGTATGAGGGGAGGTATTGATATGGACGAGAACAAGATGGGATGGTGCGAGTATGCGCGCTATGCCGCGATGGCGGCCGAAGAGTTGGCGCGCGATTGCGAGGTACAGGTGTTTCGCGCGACGGGTCCGGGCGGACAAGGCGTGAACACGACGGACTCGGCGGTGCGCATGAAGCACGTGCCCACAGGGATTACCGTGACGGCGCGCGAGAGCCGCAGCCAGTTCCAAAATCGCGCGAGCTGCCTGCGCAAGCTGCACGCCGAGCTCGAGCGACGCGGACGTCCACCGCGTCGACGTGTAAAGACCAAGGTGCCCCAGCGCTCTCGTCAGCGCAGACTCAATGACAAGCACTTCAATGCCATTAAAAAGGCCAACCGACGCAAGCCGGGCAGCGACGAGTAGTCGTTTGTTCCACTGGCCTTGCTAGCGGGTAGGGTGCCAAACTTGGAGGGCGCTGCCGAGGACGTCGACCTCGATGCGCGAGGCGTCAACGGGCTCGCCGTCGGCCTGGATGGGGTAGTCGGGCTCCTCAAAAGTTAGCTCGGCATGGCGGCAGCGGCGCATGCGAACCGGTGGCAACTTGGTATGGTAGCCGTCCTTGGCCGAAAGGAACATAGGCAGGGCTACCGCGCGAGGGACGGGGCCGCAGGCGTAGCAGACGTCGAGCATGCCGTCGCAGGGGTCGGCATCGGGGCAGATGCGATAGCCCGAGCCATAGGTAGGACCAAGCTGAATCGCCATGATGATCGCCCTCACGCGCTCGGCGGGCGCGCCGTCAAAGCTGACTGTCATGGGGTAGTTGCGGTAGCGCAGGCCAAACTGCTCAAGTCCCGAAAGGGTGTAGAGCGGCGCGCCCGTCAAGCCGGTCTTTTTGCGCAGCTCAGTGGTGCCCAGGCCGATGGCGGCATCGATGCCGACCGAAAGCGTCTGGTCGTAGTACTCAACGGTAGCCTCGCCGCTGCCGCTCGTAGGGCTCCACGAGCGAATGCGCCCGATGTCCTGACGCTGCAGCTCGCAGGTGAGCAGCGCGCCATAATCCTTGCCGGAGAAATCGTCGATGCCGAGCGTCTGGGCAAAATCATTGCCGGAGCCCACGGGCAGGACGGCAAGAGCGGGGCGGGCGTCCTCCTTTTGCGTCATAAGCCCGTTGACGACCTCGTGAATCACGCCGTCGCCGCCGAGTGCGATAACGGTGCGATAGCCCTGAGCCTGTGCGGCCAGCTCCTTGGCGTGTCCCATACGCTCGGTCAACACCAGGTCAAACTGGGATGCGCGTGCAGTCATGTCCAAAAAGCGTTGCAGGCGCTCGGCAACTTCGCGTGCCGCACCCGACTGGGCGGCTGGGTTGGCGATGATGAGCGTGCGACCAAAATCAGTTGCGTGCATGGGGCGACTCCCGGCGTGTGACATGACAGTGCGGTCGCGCTCAGGTCGAATTAGCCCCGATTGTGGCTGCACGGCGATAATTACATCTACTCTATCAGGTCGTTGTGGCGCTCGATAGCATCCGCTACCGTACCTCCCTCATCCACAATAAGCGAGCGGCGCTTGGGTGAGATGATGCGCTGGGCGGGGTACACGCCGCGGTGTCCGCCGGTTAGGTAGCTGATAAAGGCCACGATGACAAAGAACCCGGCGGCCGTGCCGTGGAACAGGTCGATGGCCATCATGCAGGTGGTGATGGGCACGTTGAGGCCGGCGCAGAACACGCCGAGCATGCCGAGAGCCGCCAGAAAACTGGGGTCAAGCCCGGTAAGGCAACCGATCCAGCCACCGAGTGCCGCACCGATGCCAAACAGGGGCGTGACCTCGCCGCCTTGGAAGCCCGCGCCCAGGGTAAGCGCTGTGACGACCAACTTGATGGCTGCGTCCGCCAGGGTGGTGTTGCCTGCAAATCCGGCGCCGGAAAGCCACGTGGAAAGGCCGGCGTAGTCCCAGGCGTCAAGGAGGGCATAGGCGGCCAAAACCACGAGTGCGCCCACGAGTGCGCGAGTAAGGTAATTGGTGATAAAGCGACCGTAAAGGCTTTTGACGGTTCGAACCGACCAGGCAAAGAGGCGTGCCGTCAGACCGAAGATAATTGCGCTGATAACAACGATGACAACCGTCCGCGGTGTCATGTTGGGAACGCTGGCGATGACATTCGCCTCGTACTCGGTTCCCAAGGCAAGTGACGTAAAGTAGCCGGTAAACGAGGCGACCAGGCAGTAGATGCCCGCGGTGTAGTCGATCTTGCCGATAAAGCACATCTCCATGCCAAAGAAAGCTCCAGCAAGGGGCGAGCCGAATACGGCGCCAAAGGCCGACGAGATGCCGGCGAGCATGAGGTCGTGGTGGTCATGTTTTTTGAGGTGGGCGAGGTTCGAGATGTTGCTGGCGATGGTGCCGCCAATCTGCACCGCGGCCCCCTCGCGACCGGCAGATCCGCCCGTTAGGTGCGTGAGCGTGGAGCAGACGAAGGTGAGAACGGCCATGCGCATATGGATGAGGCGTGTGCCCAGAGCGGAGTCGATGACCAGGTTGTTACCGCGTTTGGCGGCAAGGCCGTGGTTTTTGTACACCCATGCGGTGGCAACGCCCACAACGGGAAGCAAGGCGTAGACCCATGCATGGTGCTCGCGATAGTCGGTCGCGATATTCAGCGAGGTCAAAAACGCCCAGGCGGCAACGCCCATGGCGAGCGAGACGATGACGACGAGTGCGAGCAACTTGGCGCTCGCGAGTAGGTTGCGGGCGTTGCGGCGCGTGTCGGCAGCCAAGAGATGCTCGGAGCGGGTGAGCTGATGCCTGCCGGCCATGATGACGTCGTTAAGGGAGAAAAAGCCGCCGTCGTCGAGCGACTGGGAATGATCCTGCGCCTCGTTAGCGCTTTCGGGTTTGTCGGTAAAAGCCATACGTTCCTCTTCTTGATTGCAACACGAGCATTATAGAACGTGCCAAACGTGACAAACCGGCTGGTTGGTTTTGGTTCTGTTTCGCCGTCCGTTACCGACAGGTGTATTCGTGGGCACGGGCCGTGTCGCCGTCGTGCGGCGGGGGATTATACTGAGATAAACATAAAGAATCGGCGCCCGTGATGTGCGCCGTTGCATGCTAGAGGTGTATATGGCAGAGAAACTCATTCCGTTGGAGGACGCACAGGCGATCGTCTTGTCGCACGTGAATCGCACCGAAGTTGTCGAGATTCCCGTGTGGCAGGCTGCCGGTCTTCCCTTGGCAGAGGACGCGGTGGCCGATATCGACATCTCGCCGTTTGCTAACAGCGCTATGGACGGATATGCCGTGCGCTCGGCGGATTTGGCGCAGGGATCTGGCGAGGCGCCGGTGACGCTCGACGTTATCGGACACGAGGCCGCGGGCCATGTGTTTGAGGGCACAATTGGCGCGGGCGAGACGGTCCGCATCATGACGGGCGCACCGGTACCCGAAGGTGCCGATGCCGTGGTGAAGTATGAGATCGTCGATGTGCTCGTCGGTGACGGCAACGAGGGCTCGCGTGTGAGGTTCTCGGCGCCTGCCAAGGTAGGGGAGAACGTTCGCTCTGCCGCCGAGGAGGCCCATGCCGGCGACGTTGTGATGCACGCCGGCGAGGTCGTGGCTCCGGCGGGCGCGGGTCTGCTGGCAAGCGCCGGATACGCGAGCGTGAAGGTGCACGCTGCCCCGCGTGTGGGCATCATCTCGCTGGGCACGGAACTGGTCGCACCGAGCAACGTGCCGGCGCGCGGGCAGATTCGCGACTCCAACTCGTCGGCGTTGATGGCCGAAGCGCTCGATGCAGGAGCCGAGCCCGTGTTCTACGGCATTGCGCCCGATGATGAGCAGGCGATTGCCGAGCTGGTGCATCGCGCCGTGCTGGAGTGCGATTTTGTCATTACGAGCGGTGGCGCCTCGGCAGGCGACTACGACTACGTGACGGCGCTCGTCCGGCGCGAGGGCGAGGTGCTGTTTGACCGCATCTCGATGCGTCCGGGCAAGGCCATCACGTTTGGCTTGCTTGGGGGTAAGCCCTACCTGGGACTTTCAGGCAATCCGGCCGCGGCGTATGTGGGCTTTGAGATGCTCGCCCGCCCGGCGATCCGCAAGATGCGCGGTTTTGCCGAGGGGGCGCGTCCCGTGCAGCAGGCGATGCTCACGCACGGCGTGAAAAAGCGACAGCATCGCCGCTTCTTCGATCGCGCCACGGTTTTGCGCGACCCCGAGACCGGTGAGCTGTTGGTGACCGAGGCCAAGACGCAGAATTCGGCGTTGCTCGGCACGATGCAGCGGGCCAACTGCCTGCTGCGTATTGACGAAGGTCCGTGCGAGCTCAAGGCGGGCGACGTCGTGGATGTTGTGCGTGTCGACCTGCCTGAGGGCGCCGTGTTGTAGGAGGAATGCTATGGAGCTGAAGATATCGATCGTGACGTGCTCGGATACGCGGGACCTTGCCCAGGACGAGGCTGGAGCCGCACTCGAGGAACTTATCGAGGCGCAGGGCTGGACGGTCGTCTCACATGTGGTCGTGCGCGACGACGTCAGCGAGATCGGTGATGCCATTGTGGAAGCCGCCGATGAGTGCCACGCCAATGTTGTGCTTACCTGCGGCGGCACGGGGCTTTCGATGCGCGATGTGACGCCCGAGGCGACGCGTGCCGTCTGCGATCGCGACGTGCCGGGTATTGCCGAGGCGATCCGTGCGTACTCGATGACCAAGACTCGCCGCGCCATGCTCTCGCGCGCTATTTGCATGCAACGAGGTCATACACTTGTCGTAAACTTTCCCGGTTCTACGAAGGCCGCCCGCGAAAGCTGGGAGGCCATAGCGGACCAGCTGGAGCATGCGGCTCAGATGACAGCGGGCGGCGGACATACCAATTAAGCTATTTACCTGCGGCGGAGCGACCTGAACGGCTGCTCCGCTTTTTATTTGCGCCCAAGGGGACGACATTCTGTAGACATGCCTGAAACTATATTCTCAGACGAGAATAATTTCTCATAATCATTATTCGCACCGAAGTATAATCTAATTACAGAATAAAGCCCGCGGTGGGGTACCCGGGCATAAGGTCCGAAAGGGTTGAACATGTTCGATATGGTTTCTCGCCGCGGATTCGTCTCGCTTTCTGCTGTCGCCGCTGCCGGCCTTGGGCTTGCCGGCTGCTCTGGCAACAAGACGTCTGAGCCGACTGGCTCCGATGCCGGTTCTGCTAAGGCATCTTCCAAGAAAGCTGTCGAGCTGCAGGTCTTTGCCGCCAACTCGCTCGAGAAGGCTCTGTCCGAGGTTCAGGAGCTTTACACCGAGCAGACCGGTACCACGTTTGCCGACACGCAGTTTAAGGCGTCTGGCGACCTCGTTGAGCAGATGCGCGCCGGTGCCACGGTCGACGTGCTCATCACCGCTTCCAAGGGCACCATGGATGACGCTGAGACCGCCGAGCTCGTCGACACCGACACCCGTGAGGATATGTTCGTCAACGATCTTGTGATCATTCGCGCCGAGGGCTCCGACACCAAGGTCGAGGCCATCGCCGACGTCGCGAATCTGGACGGCAAGATCGCCATTGGCGACGCCAAGACCGTTCCCGCCGGCAAGTACGCCAACCAGGCGCTGGCTTCTGTGGGCCTCTATACCGGCACCGAGGGCGACGATGGCGAGTATGCGCCCGAGATCGCCGACAAGGTCGCACTGGCAGACAAAGTTGGTACCGCCGCCGCCTATGTGTCCACAGGCGACTGCGTGGCAGGTTTTGTCTACAGCTCCGATATCTTCCGCTACGACGGCATCGAGGAGGCCTTCGTGTGCCCCGAGGATTCGCACAAACCCATCGTGTACCCGGGTGCCGTTGCCGAGAGCTCCGAGCATGCCGACGAGGCCAAGGCGTTTATCGACTTTTGCCTGTCCAACAAGAAGGCTCAGAAGATTTGGGCTAAGTACGGCTTTGAGCTTTCCGAGTAGTGCGGCTTGGCGCGATAATTCCATCGTTTTGTGTTTCACTCCGTCCTTGTATTCGCTTGGAGCTTTTCGTGCTTAATAGATTCCGCATACTTGTCGCCTGTGCTTTGACCCTCGCGCTTTGCTGGGTGCCGGGATTTGCGGTTGCTGGGGACGCTGAGGACGGGGCCCAGGTTGCTGCGACCGCTCATGGGCTTTCCTATGGAATCGAGGGTTTTGAGCGGTTGGCCAAGGGAACCGCTCGTGCCATGGAGGGCCAGCCAGAGGGCTACCGGTTTCCCGTTGACGAGGACGTGGACCTTGTAGTGGTGCCTGCTGCCGATCGCGTTGTGGTGTGGATATCGCCCAAGACGGTCGAGAAGTACGGATTGGATCCGCAGGATAACGAGTGCGTATTGGGTCTCAAGGCCCTCGTCTGTGAGCTCGACAGCGCAAACTCCATGGGAGGTGCGCAGCTAGGGGATGTTGATCTTCCTTGGTATGTTACGGCGGAAACAACGTTTAATGCCGGCGGGTATACCTATGGCTTTGATGTGCGTGGTGCGGATGGGGACCGCTATGTGGTGATTGCATCAGCCTCGGGTGATGCCAAGGGCGGCGCGCGTTGGCTTGATAGCGCTCAAATGGTAGAGACATCGTCTGTCGTGTTGCGGGATGAGCAAGGGCCCTTGACCTCTCTGGCTTCCTTTTTGGGCGACATCGACTATCGCCCGTTTTGGGTGTCCATTAAAACGAGCGGCCTTGCCCTGCTGATCTCCTTTGCGCTGGGCTTGTTTGCCGCGTGGAAGACTATGGGTACCTCGAGTCGCATCAAGGGCCTGCTCGATTCGGTTTTTACGATTCCTATGGTGCTGCCGCCCACGGTCTGCGGCTTTCTGCTCCTCATGCTGTTTGGCCGCTCGACCGGGGTGGGCCAGTGGCTGATCTCGCACGGCATCTCGATCGTCTTTACCTGGCCCGCGGCGGTTATTTCGGCCGTCGTTGTGTCGTTTCCGCTGGTCTACCGCACAGCGCTCGGAGCCTTCGAGAGCCTCGACACGCAGATGCTCGACGCCGCGCGAACCTTGGGGTGGACCGAACGTCGCATCTTTGCCAAGCTCATGATGCCGCTCGGCTGGCCCTCAATCGCGGCGGGCACGGTGCTCGCCTTCGCTCGCGCGATGGGCGAGTTTGGCTGCACGCTGTTCTTTGCTGGCAACTACGCCGGCATTACGCAGACCATTCCCATTGCGATTTACTTTGAGTGGATGGGCGGCAATACGTCGGTGGCTCTCTTCTGGGTCGTGGTCGTAATAGCGTTCAGCTTCCTGGTCATCCTATTCATCAACATGTACACGGCGCATTCTCAAAAGTATCGCGAGCGGGGCCTTTCCCGTGCGGAGCGCAAGCAGGCCAAAGAGCTCGCCGGACAGGGCGATTCGCTTGACCCGGTGGGCGGTGATGCCTTGCGTATCGATCGCGAGGCGCTGGCCGAGCTTATGCGCGATGGCGCGGTCGCAAAGGGAGGTCGATAAGCCATGTCGCTCGTTCTGGATATCAAAAAGCGCTATCCGGGCTTTACCCTCGACATTCAGCTCGATGCCGGCGAGGAGCGTGTGGCGCTGCTGGGCGCCTCGGGTTGCGGCAAGAGCTGCACGTTGCGCTGCATTGCCGGCGTGGAGACACCCGACGAGGGCGAGATCGTCGTTAACGGCGTGACCTTTTTTGACTCGGCGGCGGGTGTCAACCTGTCGCCCCAGGAGCGAAAATGCGCCCTGCTGTTCCAGAACTATCAGCTGTTTCCCAACATGACGGTGGCCGATAACGTATGCGCCGGTGTTAAGGATGCGGGCGACGCCGCCGCGCGCAAAAAGCTCGCCGAGCGCTATCTGGGCATTTTCGGTCTGGCCGATTTTGCCGACCGCTACCCCGCGCGCCTCTCGGGCGGTCAGCAGCAACGCGTGGCGCTTGCGCGCATGGTGGCGGCGCATCCGGGCATTTTTATGTTCGACGAGCCCATGAGCGCGCTCGATTCCTATCTTAAGAGCGCGCTCGAACAGAACATGCTCGACCTGTTCGATGTGTGCAACCGTACCGTGCTCTACGTGAGCCACGACATCGACGAAGCGTGCCGTCTGTGCGAGCGCATTTGTGTGATGCACGACGGGCATATGGAGGAGATCGGCTCCGTCGAGGACGTGGTCCGCCGGCCGCAAACTTTGGCTGCGCTGCGCCTGACGGGCTGCAAGAATACGAGCCGCGCGCGCAAGATCGGCGACGAAGAAGTTGAGGCCCTCGACTGGGGCATGACCTTCAACGTGGGCCGTGAGGTTCCCGATAACGTGGTGTACCTGGGTATTCGTGCGAGCTACTTCCATGTGGACAACCGTGCTGAGCGGGGTCGCAACAGCTACGACCTGCATGTGGCCCGCGTGAGCGATTCACGCTTTGAGCGGCTGGTGCTGTTGGACGTGCCACGTGTCGATTCGCCCACGCGTCTGCAGTGGAAGGTCAACAAGGTGAGCGTGGCTTCCGACGAGCTGCCGCAGGCCGACGAGACCCTGCGCATGCACTTCGATGCCAAGAGAATTCATCTGGTTTGTCGATAATGTGACAAAGGGACAGTCCCTTTGTCACATGCGGGACCTCGGTCGCCTAGAAGCGCGACCGTTTGCCGAATCTAGACTGACAAAACCTTATCAATATGATAAATAATTATCAGAGGGTAGGTTCGGGCATTAGACATCTTGTGCTCCGATGCTGTCGTACGTGTGTCGGCGGTGTTCGTCTGGACGACGACCGCCGGTATAATTGCCTTCGATAAGAAATAGGAGGGTGCGTCGATGCCGCAGATGACATATTCGTGTCGTATTGCGGCGCGCGCCCTGTATATGGCTCGGAGCCGCATATGAGCAGGTATGTTCACGGCTCCGGGAGAGACGACGCACAACTAAATAATCGACCGCAAAGTAGGTTCCCTAAAAATCCGGTTTTGAGCACGGCCGGGCAATCGCCGCCCGTCGTGCATCGATACCGCTGTTATCCGTTTTTGGTTCGAGAGGGGAACCGTCATGGCTGAAGCAATCGAAGAGGTCAAGTTGCCCAGCACGTTTGAGGAGTTCAACGAGCAGCGCAAGGCCGCGTTTATTCGCGTCAAGGATTACAAGCAGGCCGGTAATCGCCTGATCGGGTATCTGTGCAGCTATACGCCGCTCGAGATTATCGATGCCGCGGGGGCCGCAAGTGTCGCTCTGTGCGGTACGTCCGATGAGGTGATCCGCGAGGCCGAGAAGGTGCTGCCGGCAAACCTCTGCCCGCTCATCAAGTCGACCTACGGCTTTGCCTACTCGCAAAAGTGCCCGTTTACGTACTTCAGCGACATGATCATCGGTGAGACCACCTGCGACGGCAAGAAGAAGATGTACGAGCTGCTGGGGGAGCTCAAGCGCACGCACATTCTGCATCTTCCGCAGGGTCGCGATCGTGCCTACGAGCGTGAAGGCTGGTACGAGGAGTGCGGCCTGCTCAAGGAGGAGCTCGAGGGCTTCTACGGCATCACGATTACCGACGATGACCTGCGCGCTGCCGTCCGTCGTCGCAACCGCTTGCGTGCGGCCCAGCTCGAGATGTTTGCACTGCAGGCCAACCAGCCGGCGGCCATGAGCGGCGTCGACCTGATGAGCACCATGTTTGCCGGTACGTTCAGCTTTGATATCGAGGCCTATACGCAGCAGCTGGAGCAAAAGGTCGCCAAGCTGCGCGAGGCCTACGACGCGGGCGAGCGCCCGGTCGCGGCGGATGCCAAGCGCATTCTGATCACCGGCTGCCCGGTGGGCGGCGTGATCAACAAGATCGGTCGCACCATCGAGTCCAACGGCGGTGTGGTCGTGTGCATGGACGACTGCTCGGGCGAGCGCACGGCGGCCATGATGATCGACCCGGAGGCTCCCGACATCCTTCGCGCCATCGCCGACCGCTACCTGGATATCAACTGCTCGGTCATGACGCCCAACGACGGCCGTATGGAAAATACGCTGGCCATGTGCGAGAAGTATCACATCGATGGCGTAGTGGAGAACGTGCTCCAGGCGTGCCACACCTTTAACGTGGAGAGTGCCCGCATGCAGGAGGCCGTCGAGGGTGCGGGTATTCCGTACATGAAGATCGAGACCGACTACAGCAATGGCGACATGGGCCAAATCGAGACCCGTATCGCCGCCTTTATCGAGACCCTCTGACGTCTGAGGCACCCGACCTTCCGGCTCCAACCCTCCTCGCGTACCTTGAGTACGCTTCGTCGGGCTTGTCGCTCGGAATCTCGGGCACCTCAGACGCCAGAGGGCCGTTGTTGCAGTGGTGTCTGATCGTTTGATTAGTTTGCCGATTAGGAGAGAGCCATGATAGGGATCGGGATCGATATCGGGTCTACGGCGGCTAAGGCCGCTGTAGTCGATGGTGAGGGTTCGGTGGCGTGGACGTGCGTGCAGCCAACCGGGTTCTCATCGGTCGATGCTTCCGAGCGGCTGCGCGAGGCACTGGCAGCGGCCGGCTATGACGTGTGCGCCAAGGATGTTCGTGTGGTCGCCACCGGCTACGGCCGTGTCGCCGTGCCCTATGCGCATAAAGTCGTTACCGAGATTACCTGCCACGGCACCGGTGCCGTGCGTCTGTTTGGCGACCATGGCACCGTGATCGATGTGGGCGGTCAGGACACCAAGGTCATCCAGCTTAAAGGCGGCCGCGTGGCTAAATTTGCCATGAACGATAAATGCGCTGCCGGCACGGGGCGCTTTTTGGAGATCATGGCCGACCGCCTAGGTATTTCTCAACAGCAGATGGCCGACCTGGCGCGTTCCGGCGAACCTACCAAGATCAGCAGCATGTGCACGGTGTTCGCCGAAAGCGAGGTCATCAGCCTGATCGGTCGCGGTGAGCCGCGCGAGAACATCGCCCGCGGTGTGATCGAAAGCGTCGTGTCGCGCGTGGCCACTATGGCCGGGCAGGCGGCGGGCGCCCCGTACTATCTGACCGGTGGTCTGTGCGAAAACGCCTATGTCGTCGAGCGTCTGGGCGCACTGTTGGGCTCGCCGGTAGAGACCTCGCCCCAGGCGCGCTTTGCCGGCGCTATCGGTGCGGCCATTCGCGCACAGGCGCTCGCGTAGGGGGCTTGCGATAAATCGCCCGCTCTCGGCGCCACCATGCGTATACTGGGAGGAAAAGATTGACCTATGAGAGGAGGGATCGATGGCTGACGATTTCATCAAGCTCACGCAGATGACCGCTGCCTCTGGTTGAGCCGCTAAGTTGGCTCCTGGAGCCCTCGCCCAGGTCCTGGGCGACTTACCCAATGTGCATAACGACAACCTGCTCGTGGGGTTCGATACCTCCGACGATGCGAGCGTCTTTCGCGTTGGCGACAACTTGGGCCTCGTGCAGTCCATCGACTTCTTCCCGCCGATGGTCGATGACCCGTTTCTGTTTGGCCAGATCGCCGCGGCCAACTCGCTGTCGGACATCTACGCTATGGGCGGGCGGCCGAGTCATGCCATGAACCTGCTCTGCATACCCAGCTGCCTGGGTGTTGAGGCTGCTGGCCAGATTCTGGCGGGTGGCGCCGACAAGTGCGTCGAGGCGGGCTGCTCCATCGCGGGTGGCCACACCATCAACGACGACGAGCCCAAGTACGGCCTGTCCGTGAGCGGCTTTGTCGCGCTCGACCGCATGCTCGCCAACAGCGGTGCGCGCGTGGGCGATGTCCTACTGCTGACCAAGGCGATCGGCTCGGGCATTATCACCACGGCCATTAAGGGCGAGCTCATCGAGCAGGACGAGGCCAGCCGGATGTTTGATTCTATGCGCACCCTCAACGAGGCCCCGATCCGTTTGGCCGAGGGGCTCGAACTTCACGGCTGCACCGACATTACGGGCTTTGGCCTGATTGGGCATGCGTGCGAGATGGCCGAGGGCTCGGGCGTGCAGATTGAGCTTGCGTCGGGGGCGGTGCCGCTCTTTGACCAGGTGCTCGACATGGCGCGTCTTGGCATTATCCCCGCTGGCTCCTACCGCAACCAGGACTTCTTTGGCCCGCGCGTGGCTGCCGACGAGGACCTGGAGCCAGGCATGTTGGATGCGCTGTACGATCCGCAGACCTCGGGTGGTTTGCTCATCGCGGCGCCTGCTGCCGATGTGGATGAGCTTGCGCGTCGCCTGCATGCCGAGGGGCGCATCGCGGCCGTTGTCGGGCGCGTGTGCGAGGCGGAGCCGGGCGGTCCTGCCGTCCGCGTTGTTCGCTAGCCCGCACGTTTATGTAACTGTTTGCCGTTCTCTAGAACGGCTCTTTCGAAAGGAATTTGCCATGTCTACCAAGATTGAAGTCAATGCCATGGGCGATGCCTGCCCGCTGCCCGTCGTCAAGACGCTCAAAGCTCTGAAGCAGCTCGATGGCGAGGGCGCCGTCGTGACCTCGGTCGACAACGAGACCGCCGTCAAGAACATCTCCAAGATGGCGCAGGAGAAGGGCTGCACGGCCTCGGTCGAGAAGGTTTCTGACGCCGAGTGGCACGTGACCGTGGCGACCTCTGGCGCCGTTGCCATGGCCGATCCCGAGCAGGATGGCGCTGCCTCCTGTGATGCCAGCGCCGGCAAGGGTAGGCTCGTCATTTCCGTCTACACCGACTGCATGGGCCGTGGCGACGACGAGCTGGGCCACAAGCTCATGAAGGCGTTTATCTTTGCCGTGACGCAGCAGGAGGAGCTGCCCGCGACCATGCTGTTCTACAACGGCGGCGCCAAGCTCACCGTCGAGGGCTCGCCGGTGCTCGATGACCTGAAGGGCCTGGCGGAGCAGGGTGTCGAGATTCTCACCTGCGGCACCTGCCTCGATCACTTTGGCATTAAGGATCAGCTCGCGGTGGGTGAGGTCACGAACATGTACGTGATCGTGGAGAAGATGGAACAGGCCGTGCGCGTCGTGCGTCCGTAGCGTATTGGTTGGAGTTGCCATGAGGGAGAAGCGCCCGGCGCTTGTCATCACGTTTCCCACCACGGCGGCCGCCATGGGCTGCGAGTCCCTGTGCATCGAGCGCGGCCTTCCCGGGCGAACGATTCCCGTGCCCGGGGAGGTCGCTGCCGGCTGTGGTCTGGCGTGGAAAGCGTTGCCTGCCGATGAGGAGCTGCTGCGCGGCGAACTCGCCGCGGCGGGCGTTCCCACCGAGGGCTATACCGTGATTGATATGTGGGAGGTCGTGCGATGATCTACCTGGATAACGCGGCGACGACCATGCACAAGCCGCTGACGGTCATCGATGCCGTGACGCAGGCGATGTGCTCGCTCGGCAATGCCGGGCGCGGCGCCACGTCGGGCGCCCTCGATGCCGCGCGTACCATTCACGGCTGCCGCGCCAAGCTTGCGCGCTTGCTGGGCTGCCCGCGGGCGGATCATGTGTGCTTTACGCCCAACTCCACCGCGGCGCTCAACACCGTCATCAATGGCGTGGTGCGCAGCGGCGACCGTGTGGTCACGACGGTGCTCGAGCACAACTCCGTGCTACGTCCGCTCAATCGCTTGGCGGCAGAGCAGGGTGTGACGGTTGATCATGCGGGTTGCGACGTGAACGGCGCGCTCGACTACGACGAGCTCGAGCGGCTAGTCACGCCCGGTACGCGTGCCGTGGTGGTGACGCACGCCTCAAATGTGACCGGCAACGCGGTCGACATTGCGCGCGTGGCGGCCATGGCCCATGCGGCCGGTGCGCTGGTGATCGTCGATGCCTCTCAGTCTGCCGGCACGGCGCGTATCGATATGCATGCCATGGGGCTCGACATTGTGTGTTTTACCGGCCACAAGGGGCTCATGGGACCTCAAGGCACCGGTGGCCTGGCCGTGGCGGAGGGCGTCGACGTGGCGCCCTGGGCCATGGGCGGCACGGGTGTGCACAGCTTCGATGCGTTACAGCCCATGGGGTGGCCCACGCGGCTCGAGGCGGGCACGCTCAACGGTCACGGCATAGCGGGTCTTTCTGCCGGTCTCGACTTTATCGAGGCGCAAGGCGGGGTCGAGGCGATTGCGGCGCATGAGCGTGCGCTCGCCGATCGCTTCCTTGCCGGTGTGCGCGAAATCCCGGAGATCAAGCTCTACGGCGCTTTTGACCAGCCGTCGCGCTCGGCGATCGTCTCACTCAACGTGGGCGATATCGACTCTGCCGAGATCTCGGACGCGCTCATGCAGGGGTGGGGGATTGCGACGCGCTCCGGCGCCCATTGCGCTCCGCTCATGCACCACGCGCTGGGAACCGAGCGCCAGGGCGTGGTTCGATTCTCGTTTGGTTACTTCAATACGGCCGAGGAAGTCGACATGGCGATTGAGGCTCTGCGCGATTTGAGCTGCGATTAGACCAACCTTTTGCGCCCTTAGATAAACCGTTTACGCTACCTTCCCGCATTGTCGCTTATACAGGGTAATGTGAAATGATGGCCCACACTGGGACTCTGTATCTTTGCGAATTGCGGGAAGGTTCCTATGAACAGGATCACTGCTGCCCTCTATAGGTTTTTGGTTGTCTATCTTTCGGTTGCGATGGTCGTGACCTCGATACCCCTTGCGCCCAGCACAGCCTATGCCGATGATGCCGGGGCGGTCGCCGTGGAGAGCGAGGCCCAAGAGACCGACTCGGGCTCCGATACCGATGCGGTCGATGGCTCATCACCTTCGGACGAAAACGCTTCGTCCACGTCTTCCGACCAAACGAATAATACGCAGGACGACTCATCCAACGCGGCATCCGACACCCCCGGGACGAGCCTGGCGCAGGATCTCGCGGGTGACGCGACCAACTCCGATGCAGCAAAGACCTCGCCTGCAACGGCGGAGCCCCCGTCCGACGACAGCGAAGTCGATGCCCTCACGTACGAGGATTCTACGATCTATCAATATGCCAAGCTTATGCCGAACGGCTATGTGTATCCGTGCGATGCAGGCGGAAGCGTTACGGTAGAGATTGATGGAAACGACCCGTATGGGAGCTCTGTCGACGGTAAATTGGTAACCAATCTGATCGTTGATTACGGAGTGGATGGGGTCCCCGGATATATTTGTGAGTATTCCTCCAATCTGCGTTCGGTGCGTTTTGAGAACAGCTCTATTTCTTCAATTGGACTACACGCCTTTTCTGGGTGCTCCAATCTCGCCGATATCAGCTTTTCCGGTATGACCATTGGAAGTATCGGAACAGGGGCCTTTTCTGGGTGCGGATCGCTTACGAGCCTAAATATTGACGACGTTGCTACCATCGGCACGATGGGCGATGCCGCGTTTGCCTGGAGCGGGCTGCGGTCTACGGGGCTCGACAAGGTCGTTGGCCTCTGTTCGATTCCTGAGAACGCTTATAATGCCTGCAGCGCTCTGACCGATACCGGTCTGGGCAGGAACACATCCATCACGTCAATCGGCGTTAATGCGTTCAAAAACTGCTCCCGCCTTGCGACGACCGGACTTGAGAGCAATACGACGATCAAGACGCTCCGCGAAGGTTGCTTCTCCGGGACCAATATGAGCGGCGGGCTGACGCTGCCCCTTTATTCCAAAATCGAGGAACTGCCGAGCCGTGCGTTCTATGGCTCTAAGCTCGAAACCGTGTACCTTGGGTGCGGCCATGCGGTGCTCATTAATTCCACCACGTTTCCCAAGCAGTACATGACTGTCATGGTCCCTGCCAAGATGGTTTCGCAATACGAAAGCGGCCACCCTAAAGAGGTTTGGGAGAGCTGCAATGGTAGCCTGCCCGTCCCCGTGGGTAAGGTACTCCAAAAGATAAAGATTTCGCGCGATCCCGACAAGATGGCCTATCAGCAGGGGGAAAAGATCTCGCTCGAGGGCATGAGCGTCACGTTTCAATATCCTCATTCGACGATGGATAGCGACTACGAAGCCCTCATAAAGGAAGAACTCGGCGAGTACCTTACGGCAACTCCTTGCGACGGCGACGTCTTCGATGGCTCGATGGACGGAGAACCCATACAGCTGGTGTATGACGATGGCTACACGCGCCTTGTCGCGTACAGCAAGGGCAACCTGCAGCAGGCAGCCTACGAGTATGCCAAGCTCATGCCCAACTACTATCTGTATCCGTGCGACGCAAACGGAAATCTTACGGTAGAAATCGATGAAAACAACCCGCGCGAGAACTCTGTCGATGGTCGAATGGTAACGAATTTGATTGTCGATTACGGGGTTGATGAAGTCGACGCACAGCTCTGCGCCGACTCTACCAATCTGCGTTCAGTGCGCTTTGAGAACACTTCCATTTCCAAAATCGGATTGCACGCCTTCTATAACTGCCCGAATCTCACCGATATCAGCCTTTCCGGTATGACCATCGGCACCATCGGGAAAGAGGCATTCTA
Source organism: uncultured Collinsella sp. (assembly GCA_902490445.1). GTDB lineage: Bacteria > Actinomycetota > Coriobacteriia > Coriobacteriales > Coriobacteriaceae > Collinsella. The sequence goes on along the minus strand of CABUDZ010000024.1, from coordinate 2,989 downwards.
TGGCTGCAAGTCGCTTGCGAGCCTGAACATCAGCGAGACTACTACCATTGGCTCTATGGGCGACGCCGCGTTTGCCGAGAGTGGACTGGTGTCCACGGGGCTCGACAAGGTTGTCGGCCTCACATCGATTCCCGACAGAGCCTACGAAGGCTGCAAGGCTCTGACCGATACCGGCCTGGACAAGAATGCCTCCATTACATCGATTGGCGTTTGCGCGTTCAGGTTTTGCTCGAACCTTGCTACCACAGGGCTCGAGAGCAACACAACGGTCGAAACGCTTGGCCACACCTGCTTCTACGGCACCGACTTGAGCGGCGGACTGACGCTGCCATATAACTCCAAGATCGAGGAGTTGCCGGAAAAGGCGTTTGGCAGTACCAATCTCGAGACCGTGTTCTTTGGGTGCAACCATGCGGTGCTCATTAACACCGACACGTTCCCCAAATACAACATGACCGTCATGGTCCCCGCAAAGATGATTCCAAAGTACAGCAAGGGAGAGCCCAAGGCTGTTTGGGAGAGGTGCAACGGCTGCCTGCCCGTCCCGGTGGGCAAGGTGCTCGAGAACGTTGAGATCTCATGCGACCCCAACAACATGACCTATGAGCCGGGGGACACCATTTCGCTCGAGGGCATGAGCGTCGAGCTCGATTACCCGCATTCGGTATCGATTTGGAACTACGAAGCCCTCATAAAGGGAGAACTGGGTGAGTACCTTACGGCGACTCCATGTGACGGTGACGTCTTCGATGAGTCGATGGACGGACAGCCCGTAAAGCTCGTTTATGACGATGGCTATTCACATTTTGAAACCCAGACCAAGGGCACGCTACAGCTTAAGAAGCCTGAGCCGACGTCGTTCCAGATCTCCTATGCTCAAACGATCGATAAAGGCGAACGCAAACTGATGGACGGCGTTGAGCTGCCCGATGTTTCCGGCGCGACGACGATCGATGCGGGCGCCGAGGTCACGCTCGATGCCGGTGCTTTGGGGATGCTCAACGACAACATCACGTTTAAGGGCTGGTATGACACCGAGTCCGGCAAGTACATCTCCAAAGAGACGGCCTACACGTTTACGCCGGATAAGGATCTGTCCCTGGAGGCTCGCTTTAAGCTCAAGGACTATGCGGTGCATGTCAACGATGCGCAGGCGACCGATTCGTCGCAGGACTATGCGCACCTGAGTGTTACCGCCCAAAACTGCTATCGCAATGCCGGCGAGACGGTTGAGGTTTCCGCCGTCACGGATAATGCCCTGTTCCTGGGCTGGTATCTGGGCGAGGGCGATGATGCGTACGCCGCGAGCGATCAGCTCGACTTTACCTATACGGTGGACAAGGCGGACGCGATTGTGTCCGAGGACAAGGCTGACGCTAGGATCGAGATCACTCCGCGATACTGCGCTCCGCAGGCGAGCGTTGTGCTGAGTGTGGATGGGGTCGATGAGAACGGGCAGCCGCTCGGGCAGTTCCTTTCCACCGGTCTGTATGGCATCGGGTCGCGCGTAACGGTCGTGGCGGTGCCAATGCCTGGCTATGTGTTTGACTACGCGACCGATGCCCTCGGCAACGTTGTCTTTACCGGCGACGATGGTCCGTCCTACACGTTTGTGCTCGAGGGAGATGTGCAGTACACCGCGCATTTCCGCGAGGCGACTGACCCCGACGAGTCACTCGCGGCGCTGAAGGCCGCGCTCATTGCCGCGATTACGGCTGCGGCCGTTCTCGCCACCATGTATGGCCTGGGCGAGATTGTCGACCCCATCGCGGCCGACGCGGTGATTGAGATCGGTATGGCCGACAACATTGAGGATGTTGCCGCTGTGGGCACCAAGGTGCTCAAGGAGATTAAGGACATCATCGACGACCACAAGAAGCCCAAGCCTCATGGCGACCATAAGATTGAGATTATTGCCACCGCGCAGCCCGAGGTGGGCGGTGCCGTTACCGGCGGTGGTTTCCACTACGAGGGGACGGTCGCCACGCTCGAAGCCGTCGCAAATCCCGGCTATCGCTTCGTATGTTGGAAAGAGAACGGCGTCGAGGTCTCGACATCTCCTCTCAAGACGATGACGATCACGGACCTGACGCCCGAGGTTGTAAAGATGACGGCCGTCTTTGAGAAAAAAGTCGAGGTCACGGCAGTTGCCGAAGCCGATGGCATTCAGGCCGATTTTTCGACGGGCTGCACCGCAAGCCCTGTAAAGCAGAGCATCACCCGTGGCGATCAGGCTATGGTCACTGCGAGCGAGGGTCCCGACTATGCCTTTGTGGGATGGTTTGAGGACGGCATCGAGGTTTCGCCCGAGCGCACGTATATCTTCAAGGCCGAGGTCGACCGCCATCTGGTTGCGCGCTTCCGCAAGGCGGACAAGACTATTCTGGTGAATACCGATCCCTTCGATAGCGCCGAGGTGCTGTGCGATGGCATGCCAGTCGTGGATGGCAAGGTTCGCGCGAAGGATGGCGATATTCTCACGTTTACGATGCGGCCCAAGGTGCGCCCCGACAATCCGGAGAAAACGTACCGTTTTGTAGAGTGGCGAGAAACCGATGCGCAGGGTATCACGATTGCCAACAAGCAGGAAGTTTGCGAATACCGCGTTAACGGCAATGCCCGAATTGAGGCCGTAATGGACGGCAGAGATACGCATACCGTGCGTGCCGAGGCCGACCCGCTCGAGGGCGGCACCGTTGCACTGAAGCGCGACGAGACTGCTGGCATGGTCCTCGAGGTCCCCGAGGGTGAGCGCGTGACTGCGGAGGCCACGCCATCTGAGGGTTATATCTTTGACGGTTGGTACCTGAACAACGGCGGCTCGGATGCCACCGCGACGCTGGTTTCGAGCGAGCGCTCCTATACCCTTGAGCCCATTACCGACTGCGTGATCCAGGCGAAGTTTACGCGTGCCTGCAAGGTAGATGTTGTAGTTGAGCCTGCCGCGGCCATGGCGGGCAAATATATGGTGCACGGCGAGGGCTATTGC
>CABUDZ010000023.1 GCA_902490445.1 uncultured Collinsella sp. | reverse complement strand
TCAGTATCTCAAACGCAAAGGGACCAACCGCACAGACAGCTCGAGCCCAAGGCGCCGTAATCGTCCGACACGATTTTTATAATGTCAAGACTGGAATCGACAAAGTGCCGCTTTATGATGTAGGTATTCCGCCCCCCGCGGAGCAACTGGGTGAACCGTCGCGTTTATTTAGGGAGCCCACACAGTCGTACCTAGTACAGGTATCCTTCGTTGTTAAGGACGCTGGAACAGTCGATGAGGGCACCCACCTGTTTTAGGTGGGTTCATTTTCGTAACGTGGGGGGTGGTTTTCATTTGCCGAAAACCACCATTACAGCCCATATGGATCCCCGCCGGTATCCCGACAAGCTATCGACAATACCCTAATATCTGGTAAGCGCGTGATTATCGCTGCGTGCAATTCCATGCACCCCCCTTGGTCGAGTATCATGGTTCGGCTATGCCCTTTGCGCTTAGCAACCTTTGACCTTTTCCTTCGACGCTTGGCGGTTTTTAGATTCATGGCTTCATCCCCGAGCTACATACCGTATCTATGCGTGGCAGCAGCGGCCTTCATCACGACCTTCCTCACGGTGCCCCTGGTCAAGTGCTTGGCAATTAAGCTCGACGCCGTCGACTATCCTTCTAAGCGCCGCATCAACACCAAGCCCATCCCGCGTTTGGGCGGAACGGCGGTGTTTTTGGGCCTGGTCGTTGCCTGTATTGTGCAAATCCTAGGCACCTGGTACCTGGGTTGGCCGCCCGTTTTGGTGCCCCACCCCCGTCTGCACATCAGCTACCCCATACTTGCGCTTTCTTTTACCGTCATCTTTGCGACCGGCGCTATCGACGACGTCTTCCAGCTCAAGCCCAAGCAAAAGCTGGCCGGACAGGTCCTCGCCGCGCTTATCGCCTGTATCGGCGGCCTACGGATCGGCGTCATCGTCAACCCGTTTGCCCCCGGCGAGATCATGCTCGGATGGCTCGCCTACCCCATCACCGTGATCTATCTGGTGGCATTCACCAACATCATTAACCTCATCGACGGCCTCGACGGCTTGGCCACGGGCATCTGCGGCATCGCGTCGTTCACCATGTTTTCGATGGCCGTTCTCTCGGGCCGCATCGACGCCGCCGCGCTCTCCATTGCGCTCTTTGGCGCCTGTCTGGCCTTTTTGCGCTACAACTTCAACCCCGCAAGCATCTTCTTGGGCGACTCGGGGTCGCTGCTTCTGGGCTTTGCGCTGGGCTCCATCTCGCTGCTCAACGTGAGCCGCACCGCCGCGCTCACCTCGCTTATCATTCCGCTCATCGTTGCCGGCGTGCCCATCATCGACACGTTTAGCGCCATCGTGCGCCGCAAGCGCGCCCACATTAGCATCGGGCAGGCCGACAAGGGCCACATCCACCACCGCCTGATCCAAGAAGGCTACAACCAAAAACAGGCAGTGCTCCTCATCTACGCCTGGTGCATCATGCTTTCGGCCGGCGCCGCCGCGATTAACCAGGTCGAGGTGCCCATGCGCGTGCTCATCTTTACCGTGCTCGCCATTGGTTCGGCGGCCTTTGCCAAGCATCTACATCTGTTTGAGCCCGTGCTGCGCCACCATTACAACAAGCGCACACACGAGGATGAGCTCGTCACCCCCCGACGACCCCGCCTTTAAGCAGGAGGAGCAGGCAGCCGAGGAACGTAAGGAAGAGCGCCACCACAAGCTCTAGGGTAAGCTGCCGAGGAAGCGCCCAGGCGCCGCCGGCCAAACGCGCAGCCATGCCGCGCCCATCGCACATGCCGCCGATCTCCCGCCCCTCGCCTACTTACGACCCGCCCCTCCAATAAACGCGTTATCATCTTGACCAATGAACATACGTTAGGAGCAATCATGCCAAACGAGAACAGCTACGAAGTCGCGCTGCAAAAGAGCAACGCCATTCGCGAGGGCCTGGCAAAAACGCCCGAGAAGTTCACCATGCTTACCGGCGACCGCCCCACCGGCCGCCTGCACCTGGGTCACTACTTCGGCACCCTCAAGGGCCGTGTGGAGCTGCAGAACATGGGTGCCAAGACCAACGTACTCATCGCCGACTACCAGGTCATCACCGACCGCGACACGACCGAGCACATCCAGGACAACGTGTACAACATGGTCATGGACTACCTTGCCTGCGGCATCGACCCCGACAAGACCATGATCTACGCGCACTCCGCCGTGCCCGCCGCCAACCAGCTCATGCTGCCGTTCCTGTCGCTGGTCTCCGAGGCCGAGCTGGCGCGCAACCCCACGGTCAAGGCCGAGATGGAGGCCTCGGGCCACGAGCTCACCGGCCTTCTGCTCACCTACCCGGTGCACCAGGCCTGCGACATCCTGTTCTGCAAGGGCAATGTGGTGCCCGTCGGTCGCGACCAGCTGCCGCACATCGAGCTCACCCGCACCATCGGCCGCCGCTTTAACAACCGCTACGGCAAAGTGTTCCCCGAGGTCGAAGCGCTGCTGTCCGAGACCCCGCTACTGCCGGGCCTGGACGGTCGCAAGATGAGCAAGAGCTACGGCAACGCCATCAACATCTCGATGACCGCCGAGGAGACGGCCAAGCGCATCAAGAAGAGCCAGACCGACTCCGAGCGCATGATCACATTCGATCCCGAGAACCGCCCCGGCGTGTCCGGTCTGCTTTCGACGGCCGCCATCTGCACTGGCCGTTCCGAGGTCGAGATTGCCGAAGAGATTGGCATGGGCGGCTCCGGCCAGCTCAAGAAGTACGTGACCGAGGCCGTCAACGAGTACTTCGCGCCGATCCGCGAGCGTCGTCAGCGCTACGAAAACGACCTGGACTATGTGAAGGACGTGCTGCACGAGGGCAACCGTCGCGCCAACGAGATTGCCGAGCAGACCCTGGCCGAGGTTCAGGACGCCATGGGCATGGTGTACTAGATCGATCTGCTGGCTAGAACTTTCGATTGCTATAGGGCGGGCGCTAGTGCGTCCGCCTTTTTTGGTGCCCGACCGGTTCGGCTCTGCCCATTGCACTCCCCCGAAAAACAGGAACAGGCCCGCTGGCAGTTAGTTGCCAGCGGGCCTGTTCCCGAAGTACACCGTTGAATCGCACAGAGGGGAGGAATGCGAATCAAACTCAACAGGGCAGGCTTTTTCATCGCCTATTGCCTGCTCCGTTGCTGAATACAATATAGTTCACCGTGGTTTACTTTGTAGCGTCAATATGTTCCCCCATAGCTTCTCCATAAGTTAGCTCAGGTAAACTAGAACCACCACAAAGGGGACAGGCACCTTTGTGGTGGTTTTAACCACGGCAGAGCCGCTAGAGCCCTGCAGGCCAGCGACAGGCGGCCAAGTCGACGTGCATGTCGTCCTTAAACGCCACACCCTCCCCTAGCAAAAGCTCACGTTGAGCATCGGGACCGCCAAAAGCAAAACCATCGCATATGCGGCCATCGGCAAACACCACGCGGTGACAGGGAATCTCGCCGGGGCGCGGATTGCCATGCAGGGCATACCCCACGTACCGCGCACTTCGTGGACGTCCAGCAAGCAGCGCCACCTGACCATACGTGGCGACCATCCCCTCGGGAATCTGCTCGACCACCTCGTACACCCGCTCAAAAAAGCCCTCAGACGCCATTGCTCGCTCCCTTCCACCCGGAATAGCATAAACCACCACAAAGGTGCCTGTCCCCTTTGTGGTGGTTTTGGCAGGTGGGCTAGTTAACGGGCTGGAAGAAGGCTACGGCTACGGCGCCGGGGCCTACATGGGTGCCGATGGTGGCGCCGATGGTGTGAACGGGCAGTTCGCCCTCGGTGTGGCCAGCCCACAGTGCCGCGCTGTCCTCGATATACTTCTTGAGCACCGCATCCGAAAGGCCCGTATAGCCGAGCGCCAGCGGCATGGAAAAGTCGATGCCGCCTGCCTTTTCGACCTTCTGGTTGAGCAGGTTACGTCCGTTCTTGGAACCGCGCGCCTTGCCCAGCTGCACGATCAGACCGTCCTCGGCAGCCACAACAGGCTTTACGTTGAGCAGCGTACCCACGGCACCGGCAGCAGCAGACAGGCGACCGCCGCGCACCAGGTACTCCAGCGTCTCGAGCAGACCAATAACCACCACGCGGTCACGGACGGCCTCGACAGCCGCCGCGATCTGGGCCGCGCCCTGGCCCTCGTCCACTAGGCGCAGGGCATACTCGACCAGCACGCGCTCACCCAGGGTAACGTTATTGCTATCAACCACATACACGTCGCCGCCCGGCGCCTCGGCAAGTGCGGTACGGGCGCTCTGATTGGTCCCCGAAAGTTTGGCACCCACGGTAATAATCACCGCCTCGTCGCCGGCCTCACGTGCTTCGGCAATCGCCTGCGAAAAGGCGTACGGGTTGACCTGACCGGTCTTGGGCAGCTCGTCGCGCTCCACGAGCATCTCGTAAAAGCGCTGGTGATCGATGTCGACGCCATCCATATACACATCGGTGCCAAAGGTAACGGACAGCGGCAAGACGGACAGCGCCGGGTGCTCCGCCGGCGACATATCGCTGGCGGAATCGGTAATAATGCGGACGGACATAGCGAATCCTTTCTTGCGCAGGTCTCGCGCAGGGAATTTTGACAGCAATGTCCCGGCACGGCATACGCGCTCAAACGGGACGATGCAGTTTTTAATGGGAAGCAAATGCCTTGGCGGCCTTAGATCTCACGCAGGGTGTTGAGAATCGTACGCAGCGATGCATACATCTGCTCGCGCTGCTCCACGCCCATGGCCTTGCCGGTGGTATCGAGCACCTCGCGAATGATGCGATCGGCCTCGCTCATGCTCTCGCCGCCCAGGGCAGTCAGGCGCACCGGAGCACGATACTTGACGGCCGCATCACCCGAGTCGTCAACCTCGACGTAGCCGCCCTCCTCCAGATGTGCCAGTGTGCGCGAAACGGCGGCACGGGTAACGCCGGCCATGCGGGCGAGGTCGGCGCCAGTCAGGCCGTCCTTGCTGCGCTCAAGATAGTACAGGCACATAACGTCGGAGCCCTTGAGGCCCAGCCTTGCGCCTTCGGACGTCTTGATACGCTGAATCTCCTTGTAGAGGCCGCTGATCAGTCCGACAAAGTCCTCAAAACGTGTCTCGTCGTTCTGCTGCATGGTGACGACCGCCTTTCGCTTACATGATGCTAACGGGTAAACATCTTAGCCGCACAAGGCAACACCCGTACCCAAATATCCCATTTGTTAACCCATCAACATAAAAACCACCACAAAGGGGACAGGCACCTTTGTGGTGGTTTGGGGCATCGAGTTTGATCCGCAGACTTCGCTACAGCCCCACGCAAGGATTGTCGCGGGTCACAAGCGTTTTAACGACAACCGTCGCTCCCAGATAGCGCTCGAGCAGCTCGGCTAAGCGATCGATCGCGGCCTGGCAATCCCCCATCCGCTCGGGCTCCACGCACTCAATCGCCAGGAAAGCATCGGCCGAATCATCGGACAACGCCGTTCGAACGCCATCGCGCCAGTTCCAGCAGCGGCATACGGCGCCCGCATCATCGATGTAGGCGAGCTCGCCGGGCAGCGTCGGGTCATCTGTCTCCTCGCCAAGCGGCAGAAATGAATCGCCACCGTCGGTCACCTTCAGGCAAAGGTCTCCCTCAATCGCGTGCAAATCCTCGCCGCCTACGGGCAGCGCGTAGGACAGCGACACCGTGTTGTAGATGTCCACCGCGGGCGTAATGTGGCCCACCGGCTTTCCTTTGAGCACGCGCTTGAGCAGGTTCTCAATTGAGCAACGCGCGCCCTTCTTGGTCTTGAATAGGCGATATGCCTCGCGCCATGCCTTAACCGGCGCATTCTCGCTGATGGTATCACTCGTCAGGTGACGCTCCGCATCGATATTGGCGCGGTCGAGCAACGCGGCAATCGCATCAACGTCCTCTTGAGGAATCTGAGCCGCGGGCTTCATGCCCTTTACGACCACAACACCGACAGCCGCCTGCGGAAATAGCTCCCAAAACGAATCCTCGGCAACGAAACTCTTCATGTGCTCTCCCTTCATAGCATGCGCCCGAGCCCGGGTGCCTAAACAAAAAGCGCTCTTACGACGGCCACCTTCAAAGTCCTACGGTGCCGCCACAAGAGCGCTTACGCTGCCCCCATCCGGAGAAGGGGGCGATATGTCAGGCGTATTGTAACCCGAGTCATTCGCCCAAGCAAAACCGCCACAAAGGTGCCTGTCCCCTTTGTGGCGGATATGGACTCGCGGCGACGCTAGTGTCGGAGTCCCAGCAGGCCGCGGCCGCGATGACGGGCGTCGGCGTGCACCTGAGCGTGCGGACCGGCGGCCTTCACGGACTCGGGCAGGTGCGAGTACTTCTTCTCGAAGTTCTCCTCGAACATCACGGCCAAGTTGTGCGCCGCCTCGTCGTAGCGCGCGGTGCTCTGCCAGTACTGGCGCGGCACCAGGATGCCGTCGGGCACGCCGTGGCACGTGGTGGGAATGTCGACGTTAAAGATATCGTCATGCACGAATTCGCTGTCCTCGATGGCACCGTCGAGGGCGCGGGCCACCAGGGCGCGCGTGTAGGCAAGCTCGATGCGATGGCCCACGCCGTAGCCGCCGCCAATCCAGCCGGTGTTGACCAGGTACACACGCGTGCGGCCGTCGGCGATGCGCTCACCGAGCATCTTGGCATAGACCATGGGGTCGAGCGGCATAAACGGCTCGCCAAACAGCGAAGAGAACGTGGGCGTGGGCTCGGTGACGCCGACCTCGGTGCCGGGGATCTTGGCCGTAAAGCCCGTCACGAAGTGGTACATGGCGGCATCGGCCGTCAGGCGTGAGATGGGCGGCAACACGCCAAAGGCGTCGCAGGTCAGGAACAGCACGACGCTTGGAGTGGTGCCCATGCCCTTGGTCCACGCGTTGGGAATGTGCTCGACGGGATAGGCCACGCGCGTGTTGTGCGTGATCGAGATGTCGTCGTAGTTGGGCTTGCGGTTCTCGTCGAGCACCACGTTTTCGCAGATCGCGCCAAAGCGGACGGCGTTGAAGATCTCAGGCTCGTGGAACGCGTCCAGGCCCTCGCATTTGGCGTAGCAGCCACCCTCGATGTTGAAGATGCCCATGTCGGACCAACCGTGTTCGTCGTCGCCGATCAGCAGGCGCGTGGGGTTGGCCGAAAGCGTGGTCTTGCCGGTGCCGGAGAGGCCAAAGAACACGGCGGTCTCATGCGTGACGGGGTCCATACTGGCCGAGCAATGCATGGGCAGCACGTCGTCCTCGACGGGCAGCAGGTAATTCATGACGCTGAAAATGGACTTTTTGATCTCGCCGGAGTAGCCGGTGCCGGCGACCAGAATCACGCGCTCCTGGAAGTTAATGACCACGGCGGCGCTGGAGTTGAGGCCCTTGATGGCGGGATCGCACTGGTAGCCCGGCGCGGCGAGCACGCAGAAGTCCGGCTCGCCGGTGCGTGCGATTTCACGGGCAAGCGGGCGGGCGAGCATCTGCTTAATAAAGAGCGCCTGGCTGGCACGCTCGCAGGCGACAAGCAGACGACGCGTATGGTTGCGGTCGGCACCGGCCATACCGCGAGTGACGAACACGTCGCGCTCGTTGAGATAGTCGACGATGCCGGCCTTGATGGCCTCGTAGCTCTCGACAGACAGCGGGCGGTTGACGGCACCCCAGGCAATCTTGTCGTGAACATCGGGGGTGTCAACGATAAAGCGGTCATTAGGCGAGCGGCCAGTGCGCTCCCCCGTCTCGATCACCAGCGCGCCGTTGGAGGCCATACGACCTTCGTTGCGACGGATGGCGTGCTCGACGAGCTCGGCTGCCGGCAGGTCGACCAGCAGGCGGGGCTGGTTCTCGGCAGGATCTTCGACCAGCGTAATGCCAAAGTTGGACAGAACTTCTGCAGGGGTAACACCTGGCATGGGGCCTCCTTTAAAAGCGCGACACGTGGACGAGGCGCGCACTTTACTCACGTAAAGCCCGTTGTACCCGATATGCAAAAACGTTTTTGCGGCAACGGCGAAGCGCCCGCCCAACGGTCAAAAATCGCACGCAAGCGGCCTAGTCATTGGAGACGTTCTTGAACAGGCAACATTCAAGGAGTGTCCCCGAATGCCGGCACTTAGGGACGTTCCCAAAGTGCCGGCACATAAGGAACGTCCCTAAGTGCCGACTATAGTGGCAGGCCTTGTCCGAGCATGGCGATGGCGCTCATGAGGACCAGCATGCCGGCGGCGTAGGGCAGCACGGCGCTCAGGAGTTCGGCGTCCTTGCCGCGCACGCGTACGGCGGCAAGACCAATGGCGAGCGTCTGCGGCGAGATCATCTTGCCGGCGGCGACACCCAGGGCGTTCAGCGCGACCATCCAGTAGTCACTCACGCCCAGCGCCGTAGCCGCCTGGCTCTGGATGGGACCGAACAGCATGCCCGACGACGTGCCCGAACCGGTCACGAACGCACCGACGGCACCGATCCACGGGGCCAGAATCGGGTACAAACTACCGGCGACAGCGATACAGAACGCGCTGATCGACGAGATCATGCCCGCATAGCCCATCACCTTGGCGCAGCCCAGCACCGAAAGCATGGTAATGACCGTCGGCATCATCTGCTTGACAGTCGCGGCCAGCACCTCGCCCATCAAGCGCGGCGAAGCGCCCTGAATGGCACCGCCGACAAACGCAGCCAGGAAAATCCAAACACCCGGCGTGTTGATCCACGAAAACGTAAGCGTACCGGGGTTCTCGCCGCAATATACCTGCACGTGACTCGCAAACGGCGCGAGCGCGGCATGTACAACGGGCACCAGGTTGGACGTACCCAGCAGCAGAACAAAAATCAGGATGAAGCACGACCAGGCAGAAAGCGCCGACTTAACGGTGAGCTGTTCGCCGGCCTCGATATTCATGTGAAAGCGTGCGTCCAGATGCCCCGACTTCTCGGCACGCATAGCAAGCGCAGCTGTCAGCCCGAGCGAAACGATAGAACCGACGACGACGGCAAGCTCGGGACCCACAAACCTAGCAACGACCAGAGCCGCACCGGCAAAGGACACGCCGGAGAGCACGGCGATGCCCGCCGCGCCACGTAGGCGCTCGGCAACGCCTGCAACGTTGCCCTGGTCCTCGGCAACACGACCAGCAACCAGTACGATAAACAGCGGCATCATCACAAAGAAAGGCGCCAACTGCACCAGCTGAACGGTCGCCAGGTGCAGGGAATCCAGACCCACCAAGTCGGCAACGGACACCGTGGGGATGCCGATGGAGCCGTAGGGTGTGGGTACGCCGTTGGCCAGCAGGCAGATGAGCACGGCGGGCACGGCCTCAAAACCCAGGCCCGCGAGCATGCCGGCAGGAATGGCGACGGCAGTGCCAAAACCGGCCATGCCCTCCATAAAACCACCGAAGCACCAGGCCACGAGCAGCGCCAGCAGACGGCGGTCGCTGCTGATGGAGGTGATCATGCTGCCGATCACGTCCATGGCGCCCGTGCGAACGCACAGGTTATACGTGAATACCGCGGCGATGATCACCAGGACGATGGGCCACAGAGCCATCAAAAAGCCTTCAAGCGAGGCGGTCGCGATCTGCGCTGCCGGCAGGTGCCACCATGCGAAGGCAAGCACGCACGAAAGGACAAACGATCCGATAGCGGCCTTCCAAGCTGGCCATTTAAAGCACAGCAGCATCACGACCAGCCAAATAATCGGCACAAGAGCCAGTAAGAATGCGGCGACGTCCATAGGTAGAAGCTCCTTGGTGCCGCGTGGGCGGCATCGGGGGGGTGTCACAAAACTTCAACAGGATACCGCACACTTACCGACAAATTACAGCCGCCTGCCGAAAATATTGAACAATCCGTTCAAAAACACGAGCGAACACCGTCGCGTCTATACTAGAGCGCAGCAATAGAAAGGACCCCGCTTTGAGCATCACGCCCCTCGATAGCATTCGCCGCGCCATCGCCCGCCGCAATGGCGTCGCCGACCCCGCCGTAGCGGGCAGCGGCACCGCAAGGGCCCAGGGCGGACGCATCGAGAATGGCCTGTTCCCCGCCTCCCACACGGCCGAAGAGCTCGCGCGCATCCAGGAGCTGAGCCAGCGCAACGCCGGCGGCCCCGACAGCAGCCAGGCCACGCGCCGTCGCCGGCGCGAACGCGATCGGGAGCCCGGCCCCGTCCGCCGCATGGTCAACGCCTGGTGGAACCGTCTGCTCGGTGCCGTCTACGGCGGCGGCTTCTCCATGCAGGAAGCGGAATACGAGGAGCACGCCACCAGTCGCGACTATCTTTGGAACACCCTCGGCACCGCCGTGTGGGGCTTGGCATTTCCGCTGCTCACCATCGTGTCTACGCAGCTCGTGGGCGCCGAAGAAGCAGGCAAATTCTCCATCGCCTTTGTCACCGGCACGCTCATCATGATCGCGTGCAACTACGGCGTGCGTAATTTCCAAGTCTCGGATATCGACGAAACGACGTCCTTTGCCTCTTATCAGCTCAACCGCTGGCTTTGCGGAGCGATCGCCCTAGGCTGCGGTCTCATGTACAGCAGCGTCCGCGGCTACGACGCGCAGATGGCGACGATCGGCCTGGGCGTCTACCTGTATAAGGTGATCGACGGCGTGGCGGACGTATACGAGGGCCGCCTGCAGCAGGCCGATAAACTCTACCTGGCTGGCATGAGCCAAACGCTACGCTCCGTCGGCGTCATCGTGGTGTTTAGCGCGGCGCTGTTCCTTACGCGCAGCATGCCCATCACGGCCATGGCCATGGGTGTCACCGCCATCGCCTCGCTCGTGCTGGTCACCGCGCCGCTCGCCCTGCTCGAGACCGAGAAATCGCGCCGCGTGAGCCTACGCGAGGTCGGTCACCTGTTTGTCCAGTGCGCTCCGCTCTTTGGCGCACTGTTCCTGTTCAACCTCATCGAGAGCATGCCCAAGTTTGTGATGGAAGGCACGCTGGCATACAAATATCAGCTGTACTTTAATGCCCTGTTCTTTCCGGCGCAGGCTATTTTGCTGAGCATTGGATTTATCTATAAACCGCAGCTCCTGCGCTTGTCGAGCATTTGGGCTAATCCTCGCAAGCGTCGTCGCTTTGACCTGATTATTGTTGCCGTTATGGCGCTGATCGTGGTCATCACCGGCGTGTGCGCCGCATTTATGGCAGGTCCCGGTATTCCCCTCATGAGCTTTATGTACGGCCTCAGCTTTGAACGCTACCGTACGCTGGCGCTGCTGATGGTCGTCGCCGGCGGCGTCACCGCGGCCATCGACTTTATCTACGCCATCATCACGGTGCTGCGCCACGCTGGAGACGTCACCAAGATCTACCTGATCTGCTTCGCCGTAAGCGTGGTGCTGCCGGTGAACCTGATTAAGCTGCTGGGTCTGATGGGCGCCGTGGTGAGCTACCTAGCCATCATGGCCCTACTCCTGGTGCTGCTGATAATCGAGTACGCCCACATCCGCCAACGCATCGAACGCGACCGCAACCGATACCGCGCCTAATCAGCTGCCCCCGGTCACCGGAATTTGCGATGGAATCACCCCGGCTGGGGTCTCGTTGCGGACAATATGCATCACGCAAAACTAAGTGAGTAGACTTTTGCCGAATCCCTGACCACACCGGCAAAACACAAGTCAATGACCTGCGGTTTTGTTGAGGCAAATTTGCCGGCTGCTCGGCATTTCCAAAAAAGCCTACTCACTTAGCCAGCGGGCAGCCAAATGATTTTAAAATCCCCGTCCCAGAGAAATCAATTAGCGGGCAGAAGGGCAAAAGTGGTCAAAAACCCTTCCCAAATTAGCTACCCCTTGCACCGATTATTCGCCCGGGTTGATGTTCGCGTAGAACTCCGCCCCGTCGTCCAGGCGCAGGATGCCCACGCGACCGAACTCGGAGCCGGTGGCGGCGGCGCAGTCGATATCGATGCGATCGGGCACACCGGCGGTATCCTCGCCGCCCAGGCGCACAATCTGCCCGCGACCCGACTCCTCATCGAGCCCCGCCAGACCACCGACCTCGCAATAGCGCCCAAGCGATACCGTGGGCGTGTGACCGCTAACCACGACCGGGCCCTTGCCCTCGGCAGAAAGCAGCCCGGTCGGCGCATCCCAATAGCCGTGACGAATCCACAGCAGGTCATCGGCCGACTGCACCGCGAGCATCTGCTGCAGCAGCTCGCGATCGGCACCCACCGCTCCAACGCCATCGGCACAATCGACGCCATGCTCAAGCAAAAACGCGCGCGCCGCCTTCATCTCGATTCCAGCATGTACCAGCAGATACGGGCGCTCCTCGGTCTCGGCCACCGCGTAGAGCGGCAGCGCGGCCATCCATCGCACGAGCTCCTCGTATGCGTCAAATTCCATGTCGTTGAGCTGCTCGCGCGTCGTCCAGCCACCGTTGATATCCCAGGTCTCGGCATCGAGCGGATCCTGGCCAATGATGGCATCGAGCATGATCTGCTCGTGATTGCCCTTGAGCACGCGGGCGTTGGGCAGCGAGCGCACGAGCTTAATAACGCCGACCGGATCGGGCCCGCGATCGATCATGTCGCCCAGCACGTACAGCGTGTCGTCGGACGCCAGCGAAATCTTAGACAGGGCCTCGTCAAGCGCACGCACGTGCCCGTGAGCATCAGATGTCACATAGATCGCCATGGTACGCCTCTCCTTGCATTGCGGCCAAAGCCCGGCGCCGCAACTAAAACTTCAAGTTGAACTTAAACGTTACCCATTGTACTCCGTTGCAATAAAGCTGGAAAGGGTTTCCGAGCAGAGGCAAAGACGGCAGCCGTCTATGACGATATCGCGCACGCCCGCAATCCAACCCCATAAACCCACCATCTTTGGGTACAAATAACCGCAGACAACTAACCGTGCCACGCCAACCACCCAGGAGCGGACACCATCCATGAACCAGATCCTTCTTTTTATCGGCCTCGTCATCATTTTGTGCCTGACCATCAAACCCGTCGGCAAAAAGCTCCCCTTCCCCACCCTGCTTATCTTTATCGCGCTCGGCATGCTGTTGGGCGTCAACGGCCCGGCGCATATCGACTTTAGCGACTACGCACTCACCGAAACCGTCTGCAGCACGGCGCTATTGTTCATCATGTTCTACGGCGGCTTTAACACCAACATAGACCGCGCCAAGCCCGTCGCCGCGCCGGCGGTGCTGCTGAGCACGCTCGGCGTCGTCATCACCGCAGGCATCACCGGCGTGTTCGCCCACTTTGTGCTGGGCTTCGACTGGATCGGCGGCCTGCTGCTGGGATCGGTCGTGGCGTCGACCGACGCGGCCAGCGTCTTTAGCGTTCTGCGCGAGCACAGCCTTTCGCTGAGGGGCGGCACCGACTCGCTGCTCGAGGTCGAATCGGGCTCCAACGACCCCGTCGCCTACATGCTCACCGCGGTACTCGCCACCCTCGCGGCGGGTGGCAACATCGACATTCCCGTGCTGCTGGCCAAGCAGATCATCCTGGGCGTGGGGCTGGGCCTTGCCATCGGCTGGATATCCAGCCGCCTGATTGAGCGCGCACACGCAACGGCCGAGGGCGCGCAGACTATCTTTTTGTTCGCCGTGGCGATCGTCGCCTACGCACTGCCGAGCTACCTGGGCGGCAACGGCTTTTTGGCCGTATACCTGGCAGGCATTGTGCTGGGCGCGAGCGACATCACCGGCAAGGTCGAGATGGCGCACTTCTTTGACACCCTTACCGAGATGGCCGAGATGACGATCTTCTTCTTGCTCGGCCTGCTCGTCACGCCCGCACGCCTGCCGCAGATGCTGCTGCCGGGCCTGGCGCTCATGGCGTTTATGCTCTTTGCGAGCCGCCCCATCGCTGTCGGTCTGCTGTTAGCGCCCTTTAAGACAAACCCCCGCCAGGTCGCGCTCGTAAGCTGGGCGGGCCTGCGCGGAGCAGCTTCGGTCGTGTTTAGCCTCTTTGCCGTGGTGGCCGGTGTTCCTGGCGGTCACGACCTGTTTGACCTGGTATTTGTAATTGCCGTGTCGAGCATTGTGGTACAGGGCTCGCTGCTGCCGGCGGTGGCGAAGAAGCTCGATATGATCGATGAGACCGGCGACGTGCGCCGCACCTTTAACGACTACCGCGACGAGGACGGCATGTCGTTTGTAAAACTCAAGGTGGGCGCTGGACATCCGTTTGCCGGACGCTCGCTCGCCGATATTGGTAGCGCAACGAACATGCTGGTGGTCTTGGTGCTGCGCGACGGTGCGCACCCGGTGCTGCCCAACGGCGATACCGTAATTGAAGAAGGCGACCTTCTGGTTATGGCCGCGCCGACGTTTGAAGAGCGTGCCGAGGTTACGCTGCGCGAGGTCACCGTGACACCCCACGGTCGCCTGGCAGGACTGCGCCTGCGCGATGTACCGCAGGGCAAGCACCCGTTTATCGTGGTGATGCTCAAACGCGACGGCCAAACGATCATCCCCGACGGCAACACCCTCATATACGCCGGCGACGAAGCCGTCATCGCCACGCTCGCGTCGTAGCGGCCAGGGGTAGCTAATTTGGGACGGGGGCTTTTTAGCTACCCAACTTTTTGTCACATTCCCATACCCGCAGGTAGATTGACGAACATGTGTTTGGTTATTATAATTTATACTTGAATAGACTCCTCGTCTCGTGGTATAAAATGGTTGCGTTCCTTTATGGAGGGCAGTCAAGGGCCGGGGGATCCCCCCGGCATTTTTGTTTTTAGGGAGACTGCATCATGAGGGAGCTTTCCGTCTTCGTCGACGAATCCGGCAACTACGGAGGACAAAGCGCTAAGTACTATCTCGTTACGCTTGTTTTCCATTCACTGTTAGAGTCAGTTGCTGAGATTATTTATCGCTACGAACACGCGCTTAGATCGCGCGGGCTTCCCGATATCCCCCTGCACATGAATCCCCTTATGCATGGCAATGAATCCTACAGGGGCATGGACACCCACTTGCGGAATCGCCTTTTGTCGAGTTTTGCAACATTTGCCAACAAATGCCCCGTCACATACATGACGTTCAGCTACCAAAGAAACAAATTCAAAAGCGATGCGGCTATGTTCGCAAGAATGCGTCGTGACTTGATCCTCTTTTTGTTCGACAGACTTCAGCGTTTCCAAAGCTATGACGCTGTCAAAATCTATTACGACGACGGGCAAAACGAGGTAACGGCCATCCTTCACGCTGCATTCGAATACGTTCTCGGAAGGCAGGCGGTCATTTATAAAGAATGTGACCCGAAGCACTTTAGGCTTCAGCAAATTGCTGACTACATCTGCGAAATCGAACTGGCGCAAATTAAATATGGACGCTCCGAGCAAACAAATACCGAGCAGATCTTCTTTGGAAACTATCGTGATTTCAAGAAAAATCATCTTAGAAAGATTCGCGCTAAACGTCTCTTGTAGACCCGGCACGTGGCTTCTGTTATAAAGATATCGGTACCCTCCAAGAGAGGGGCCTCCAAGAGCCGGGGTTTTACCCCCGGCATTTTTTATGCGTAACGTCGCCGCAACTCCTACTTAGCCTCTAGGAAGATACGGCTAGCTAAAAAGCCCTATCCCAAATTAACTACATTTGAGTATTGGTCGTCCCGACTGGGGTCTCGTTGCGAGCAATTTGCGTCGCGCAAAACTAAGTGAGTAGGCTTTTGCCGAATCGCCAACCACATCGCCAAAGCACAGGTCTGTGATCTGCGATTTTGTTGAAGAAAACTCGTCGGGTGCTCAGCATTTCCAAAAAAGTCTACTCACTTAACCAGCGGGCGGTCAAAATGGATGCGTCGCGACGTCGTTGGGCTCCGTTGCGACGGTTTATCGTGCATTTTCGCGCGGCCGCGGGCACAGACGCCCCCGTCCCCCATGTGACAAAGGGACAGTCCCTTTGTCACATTCTCAGTCATCGTCGACGGCAAAGTCGCGGAGGTCGAGGCCTTCGCGTTCGGCTCGGGCTAGGAGCTCTTGAGGTGACTCGTCCTCGATATCCACCACGTCGAGCATGGCGGCCGGAAAGCCCACGCCGGCTGCACTCCCCGCACGGTCGAGCAAACTCTCGCGCAGCTGGTCAACATCAACATCGATCTTCATGGTGAAACTCCCTACCGGATCTGGCCCCTACTCAGCAGCGCCGAGCACATTCACGACTGCAACGAAAGCCGCAGCCTGCTTGTCATCCATCTGTGTGGCCAAACGCCCCACGGGCTCGTCGTAAGCAAACTGCACCTTATCGATAAAGCAATCCCAAGCACGCTCGTCCACACGCACGGCGGCCTCGCAGTACTGGCTGAGCTTTTTGAGTCCATGCCAAAACGCATTCACATGGCGCGCAGGATCCTCATCCAGCACCCCATCGTAGCGCCGTCCGTTAAACTCACGCATGCGCGCCACGGCAACCTCGAGCGAGTCGCCGCCGTCGGCCGAAGCCTCGTCCACAAGCTCGGGAATCGCAACCTCGCGCCGGACATTGTGCCTGGTAGCACCGTCGTACTCGCCCACCAACACGTCTTCGTCAAACCGATCATCGTAGTCGAAATAACTGCTACCCCGGCAAATCCCATGCAGCGAACCGGTGCCAAAGGCACGGAACAACCCGCCATCGGCAACAACGCACCTATAAGTCTCAAACGACTTCTTAACCTGAGAGAGCAACTCGGAAAGCTCTCCGGCATCGCACCCCGTCTCGCACGCGACGCAAGCAGACTTCGGCAACGATACCGGCTCCACCGTGCTCCCTGCAACGCGGGCAGCGCGCTCGGCCCGATACGCTTGAGCTGCCAAGCGCGATCGCTGCGCAGCGCCACGCACATTCGCAAGCTCGCGCTCCAGCGCCACATCGCCAGTGACATCGCCAGCCACATCGTTCGCAAACCTGTCAGCACCCTGCGGGCCGGTCGCACTCAGCTCGGACTCAAACGTCGCCGTGATCATGCCGGCAAGGTCCGTTGCGTCGGCGGCACAACGCAGCTGCTCCAACTGCGTGCACAGCAGATCGGCATCCAGGGGCACCGCATCCACAACGCACACGTCACTCAGACGCACCGCGCCCTGCAGCACCAAAGCCCCCGCAGCATCGTACGCCGCACGAACCCTGTCCGCCGTATTGGCACGCAGCTTTACCTCGATAAACGCAAGCGTCTGCTCCAAGCGGGCCAACAGCTCGGCCTTGTCCTCCATACGCAAAAAGGCAGCGTAGCGCCGCTCCATCTGCAACGGGCCCACAACGCCCATCTGCTTGCGAGCCCGCGCAAGCGACTCGGCTTCAACGCGGCGCACATACCCGTCAACGGCCTGCACGGCAGACTCACGCGCAGCACGCTCGGCAGACTCGACGCCCTCGATCACGGCCAGCAGCTCGCGGGAGCGCGCCTTGCGCACCAACTCCCCGCGGTCGCACTGCTCAAGCGCCGCCTGACGCTTGGCTACCGACTCAAAGCCAAACAGCTCGTCGAGCAGCTCGCCAACAGAACGTTCTTCCGCCATGGCAAGGCCTCCTCACGCGCAGCGCGCCACCATGCTCGCGGGCTCATGTGCGCATCAAACGCCTCGCGTACGCAAGCCCACACGCTCGCATCCCTATAGATCCAGCGCCTTCTTCGCAGCATCGACCGGGTCGCCATCCATGTAGAACACCGGGCTCAACCCCGAGATAATCTCGGACGAAACGCTCTGCAGGCCCGCGATGGCGCTCAGCGGCAATATCACGCGCTTGGCGCCAGCGTTTTTGGCCACGCGCATAATGTCCTCGAGACCGCGAATCTCGTCCATAGAACCCGACATGCGCAAGATGCCCGGAACCGCCAGCGCGGACATCACCGGGCGGTTGCACGCCGCGGAGCACAGGCCCACAAACTCGGCGAGCGAGACTTCTTCGGACAGACCCTTGCTCTGCAGGTCGTTATAGAACAGCAGGTAGT
This sequence comes from uncultured Collinsella sp., assembly GCA_902490445.1. Lineage (GTDB taxonomy): Bacteria > Actinomycetota > Coriobacteriia > Coriobacteriales > Coriobacteriaceae > Collinsella. The sequence continues at coordinate 6,115 of CABUDZ010000023.1, read as the reverse complement.
CTTTTGAGCCAATGTGCATGCCCGGCGCCACACGGTTTGCCAGGTTCACAAAGTTGTCGAACGCGGCCTCCAGCGTATCGCGTACCGGCTTGTTAAAGGCAACGCCCTCGTGCTTAAACTTGCACTCGCCGGCGACAGCCTTGTTCTCCAGCTTGTACACGGCAACCTCGCCGCTCTGCGACCTGCCCACGCCAAACACGTGACCGGACAGCAGCGGGCCATCGGGAATCAACGTATCCTCGGACTGCTCGGGCACGCGCACCACGTGCACGTCCTGCGGATTGTCGGCATCCATATAGCCCAGGTTGACGTCGATAAACTCGACGCCCGCCATAATCTTGAGCTGCTCCTTTACGCGGCGACGGCCCTCGATGGCGTAGTCCAGCAGCCAACGAACGTCATCCTTGTCCATAGCCTCGTCAGGGAACAGCAGCTTGGCCAGGCCGCTAAAGGACTTGCGCACGGCGATCTCGTCACGCTTGTTAAAGTCGCTGTTAAAGCGGAAGTAGCGGTCGATATGATGCGTAAAGTCCTTGCGGCGCATCTCCTTGCAAAACTCCGATAGGCAGTCGGTGATTAAGCCGTAATGCCCGGTCAGCAGGCTCGAGCGCATCTTGGGAATCTCCCAGCCCGGCAGGTAATAGTGGATACGGTCGAAGAAGGCCGAATCGTTGTTAAACTCCGGCGGGAACGGATCAAACAGGTGCGTGGTCTTAAGGACGTTTTGCACGGTGTCGTTGATGTTGCCCTCAAAGACCATGGAGGCATCGGCGTTAATCTGGTCGCGGCCGCGCGCGTAGCTGCCACTCGCCATATAGTCCTTCATGATCTGCACGGCGTTGGTGTCCTTAAAGCGCATGCCGGCGACCTCGTCGAACGTCACGCAATCCCAATGGCCCACCAAGCCCACGCGATCGGCGCGCATGGAGTTCATACGGCCGAACAGGTTGGCCGTGGTGGTCTGCCCGCCCGAAAGCAAAATGGCGTAGGGCGAAACCTCTTTGTAGATGTGGCTCTTGCCAGTACCGCGGGGACCAAGCTCGCACAGATTGTAGTTGCGCTCGATCAGCGGCACCATACGCTCGATAAAGTGCAGGCGCTCCTTCTCCGAAAGCTCGCTGGGCTCATAGCCGGCAGAGCGCAGCAGCATGTTAAGCCACTCGTCGCGCGAGAAATACTGACGCTCCTCGATCATGGCGTCCAGGTCCAGGTTGGGCATCTGGATGGGCGTGAGCGACGCCACACTAAACGGAGAGTCCTCGGGCCCGCGCTTTTTGCGCTTGGCCTTAGAGCGGCGCGGCGCATCGTCGCCAAAGACTTCCATGCCAAACTCGTCTTCCTCTTCCATGGGACGACGATACTCGATGCTCATAATGCACCAAATACCGCCCTGGAGAATCTTGGAATAGTCGCGCACGTACTCGGCCGGCATCACAAACGGCTCAATGGTCAGGTTGGCAAACGACGCCACGTAGATGTCTTTGTATTCGTCGAGCTTGGCCGTCACCTTATCGATGATGGTAAAGCGGCCCAGCTCGCGAATCTTGGATTTAATGCGCTCGGACTCGTCGGGACGCACGTAGTTATCGGTGAGGATCTTGCGGATGCGCTGCAGACCCTCCGCCACGGCATCCTCGTCGTCGGTTGAGCAGTACATGCCCAGCAGGTACTCCAGTACAAAGGTGGGCACGTTGGCGCCACGCTTCATAAGGGCCGTCAGGTCCTTGCGCACGATCTTGCCGCCAAAGTGCTCGAGCAGTTTGCCGTCCAGTACATCCATGTCGTAGCCGTCGTCCTCGGGAGCCTCGGCCGCGGCCTGGGCATAGCCATCGGTCGAGGACTCGTCCTCGACGGGCACCTCGGCCTCAGCGGGCGCAGCGGTCTCCGTCGGCTCCGGGACAAGCGCGGAAGCCACGGCCTCCGCAGCAGCCTCAGCCTCCGAGGCAGGCTCGACAGTCTCAGCCTCCGGGGCGGGCACGGCCTCCTCTGCAGACACCGCAGCCTGCACCGGCACATTCATATCAATCGAGGGAACTTCCCACAGATCGTCGTCATTGCTATCAAACATAGGGCACACTCCTAAAAACCAAAGTCAGCAACAGGGGCAAACGAAACAGCGATGGTGTACGTCTCGCGCCAAACGATCTTGCCCGTTTCGCGCTCGCGGCAGACCAGATAGTACGGACCCTTGGCCGAGAATCCATCCGCTGCATGCAACGCAAACTTGGCATGCACCACGCGCTCCTGCGAGTTAACAGAAGTCTTGTTGGCATGCGCCTTGACCGTATCGCTCACCTCGTTGCCACTTGCATCGGTAAACACCAGCTCGTACTCGCACGGCAAGACCTTACCTTGGGCAGGTTCTTCCTGGATCAAGTTGACCGAGAAGAGCGAGTTGGTCACTCGGCGTCCCTCACTTAGCACGCGCAGCGTCGCCGCGCGCGTGTCGACAAAGTCCTTGGAACCCGAGCGCGCACGCCAAAAACCGATAACGGGCACGCAGAGCTCCTGCAGGCTCATGCCGCCGTGGACGTAGTTGTTAGTGCCGCCGGGACGCTTGAAGTGCACGTTCTCGCGCGGGGCAAACCCCTCAAAACCGGCGCCCAAACGTCCCATGTCAACATTAACAAACACGCCGCGCACCTCGTCCGAAAGCTCGCCCACGGCCTCGTTGGGCACCACCAGATGACGCTTGCCGTACATGACGGGAGCGTCAAGGACGGGAAGGTCCGGTTTGCCGAGCATCTGGCACTCGCTGAGCTCACGACGCGTGTAAATAAAGCCGTGGTCCGCCGTTATGACAACACGCGCGCCCGGGGCGTCGGTGCACACGCGGCGCGCCAACGCGGCAAGTTCCTCCACGGTGTCCGCGCAGGCATCGAAAACGTCATCCTGCGTAGCGGCCTTCTCGCCCGTGGCATCGATCTTGTTGTGGAAGAGATAGACGAGCCTGGAGTCCTTGAGCAGCGCTTTGCGCTCGGTTCCCGCCATGTTGAGGTATGCGCTCGAGCGCAAGGCGCGGGCCGTAGACTCAACGTGGGCAAGCACGGCCTCGCGCTGCGGAGTCGTCGCAGTTGGCATGCCGTCAACCAGCACAAACGAACCATCCGCTGCAAGCTCAAGCGCTTGGTGCGGCAGCAGCGCGGGCATGCCCACCTCGGTGATGGAGGGAAAGACCGCCTGCATGCTAGAAACCCTGACGTTGCCGCCGCGCTCGCGCTCGAGAAGCGCCGCGACATCACGGGCCACCTCATAGCGCAGCGCGTCGCTTACGATAACGACCGTCGTCTTGGCAGAGCCCACAAAGGTGGGCAGCACATGCCAGTAGAACTCATCCTGCCGTTCGGGACCCTCGATATAGCCGCAATCGGCCCACTCCCCTTGTGCAGCGACCGCCCAACAGGCATTGGCGTCGGCCAAGAACCAATTGCTGTAGAGATTCTCCGCCCAGTCCGCCACAGCTCGGGCAGGCTCCTCAAGCACATCGCACTCGACGGAGCGCGTCCGCAGATACGCGGTGCACATATGGCGATAGGCAGCGTCCATGGCATACCAATCGGATGTGTAGGCATCCCACACCTGCTGGGGTTGCGCCAGATGGAACCCACCCGCGTGTGCCTGCCTAAACGCGCACATATCGGCCACAGCGGCAAGCAAGTCAAAGTAGCTCTCGACACGACGGTACCAGCTTAGGTCGCAGCGACGCGCAGCAAATGTGCGCGCATCCTCAACACGATCCGCACCCTGGGCAAACGAGCAGAACAGCTGCGAGAGCACGGCCTCATTGACACACGGGAACACATCAAGCGAGGTCAGCACATCAATCGGCAGGGCCTCGAACCGCGCAAAGAGCCCGCGGGCGTCCTCCACCAAACGGCAGATCTCAAATAAATCCTCGCTCGACGCCTGAGCATCGGCAGTCTGGTCCCACGTACGCACCGCCTCAAGGCAATAGGGTCCGTAGGCAGGAGCCACATAGCTTTCGAGTCCCTTGAGCGCCCCCTCGGGAAGCGCGGTGGATGCCGCCGTGATGAGCACATGGGATGAAAGCATTAGCAATGAGTCGCGCTCATACAGCGGCCCCTCAAATCCATAGCAGCGAAGCATAAAGGCAGAGAGCGCATCGCGCACGCAGTACTTGTCCATCAACTCGGCCAGCGCCTCGGGACCCTCGTGCAGCAGCGTGTCCATACAGCCGCGCAGCACAAACGCGGGTCGCGCGTCGCCCGGCTCCTTGCCGCCAAAGATCACCGTAAGGATTCCAAGCTCGATATCGGATGCGCCCGCGGCGTGCGGAACGCACGCGGCAAACTTAGCACAGCGGGTCTTGGCATCAAAGAAGGTCTTGTGCTCGCGCAGGCTCTCGCGCACGGCGTCGATATTCTCGATGCCCAGCTGATCGGCCAAAAGCGAAAGATAGTCAGCCTGGAACCGATCGGCATACAGCTCAACATCGGCAAGCCAATCGCCCTCAAGCCTGCCGCGCGGGCAACGGCGATAAAGCAAGATATCGTTCGCAAGGTCATCGCGGTTGATGAGCTTCTTGACGGCAAACATACGGCCCTCGCAGGCCTCAACAAACCGCACCGGGCGCTCAAAATCACCGTGAAAAGGCATAACGCCGTCATCGGTCCCCGCGCCGTCGAAACCCTCGGCAGCCAATCGCTCGAACTCAGGGGCAAACTCGCCGTCCGCATCGTGCCAAACCACCACACGACGCGGCACGTATGCGGGCAACGGTTGCAAAAACCGCAGCTTAAGCTGTTCTTCTACATCGATCTTGGGCATGGATATCCTTACCGTATCTGCAGTTACTTGATCTTTGCCAGTACATCCTGAAACTTGGCGTAGTTGACCTTGACGCCGTCATCCAGGTCGATCTTAATCATCTGGTCTGCCAAGTGGTGCAACTTCTCCTCGTAGCCGATGGTCTCTTTAAGCTGGTCATTGAGCTTTTTGACACGCTTATCCAAGCGCACGCGCTCACCACGCTCAGCACTGGCAAGGGCATCGTTGGCATAGCCGATCTGGGAACGATAGCGCTCCTGCTGCTCATGCACATAGTCGGTGCGAATGCGAGCCAACAGGTCGGGCTGGTAGCGATGCATGTAAACAAGACACTTGAAGCCATTCTTCTTGCCGCTGTCGAACAGCCAGTAGATGGGACGCTTCTTGTAGGTCTGGCAGTGGTCCTTAAAGAAGTCCTTCAAAAAGTAGGCGCGGATTACCTCCCGCGAGGTACCCTTGCCGCCGATCGCCTCGGCAATAAAGGCCAAGTTCTGCTCGAGTGTCTCCTTGCCGTACACGGTGCGCACAAAGTCGATAAAGTGGCGCACGATGTCGTCGTCAAAGTACTCGTCGTCGGTGATGGGCAGCACGTTGTCGCTATCGGGCATAAAGGTCACATGCATGGGATCGGGCATCTTGGCCAGATAGTCATCGACCGTGGCGCCTTGATCGGCCAGAATCAGCCCGTCCACATCCAGTGAATAGCGGCCAAACATGCAGCCCACGGCATAGCTTATGAGCGAGGTGATCTCGTCGCGCTTGGTGCGCACGTATTTGTTGCCCTTGTAGCTCTCGGGAATCTCATCAGCGGTATCGAAGATGCGTGCCACCGAAACGTACTTGTCCTCGACCTCGATAGGCACCTCGCCCTCCATGTTGTAGATCTTGGCAAAGATCCGGTTGAGTTCCTCCTCGTTGGCGCGAAGCTGCTCAAAGCGAGCGTTGACCTCGGCCTTGCGAGCCTCGTATTTATCGGAAAGTAAGATTGACATTAGTTACCTCTTAATGAATGTATAAGACGTTGTCAACAACAGGAAATTGAAGAAACACGGCTATACCCCATTCGGCTCTTCTCCAGCGCAAACGGTTTCATCGATGCCGACGGAGCTTTCTTCCGGCGGTTGTGTTTCCTGTTTTTCCCAAGCACTCACTTGCTCATCAATTGTTTGAACCAAGTCCATTGAGCATTCCATCCAAATCCGAACTTGAGCAGATTTAATAGGTCTTGTTCGGCTCTTTCCACTTGATTCGTCCTGCATTAAATCAACTTCGTGAACAACCTTGTGCCTTCGCTGAATTAGCGCATCTATTTCAGCTTGTCGCTTAT
>CABUDZ010000022.1 GCA_902490445.1 uncultured Collinsella sp. | reverse complement strand
ATCCGCGTTAAAATATTGTCAAACAGAAGTTAATGAGGGAAGGTTGCGTATGCGTCGCAAGGCAGACGAGCTACTTAGGGAATGGCGAGACAGAGCTGATAGAAAACCTTTGCTGGTCAAAGGCGTGCGCCAGTGTGGCAAGACCTATTTGCTCAGAACGTACGCCCAGGATCTTTTCGAATCGGTTGTCTACGTTAATCTTGAGAACGACCGGTCGGCGCGAGCGGATTTTTCGGGCGGTCTTGACCCTCATTCGATTGTGCGCGCGATCGAGGCTCGTACGGGACAGCGTATCGTGCCTGGCAAAACCTTACTGTTCATTGACGAGATCCAGGCATGCGAGGAAGCGCTCACTTCCCTTAAATACTTTTGCGAAGATGCTCCCGAGTATTACGTTGCGGCTGCCGGGTCGCTTCTTGGGGTTGCCATTAACCATCAGTCGTATTCGTTCCCCGTCGGAAAGACCGACTTGATCGAGATGACTCCACTCGATTTCGAGGAGTTTCTCTGGGCAATGGGGCACGATCAGCTGGTCGATGAGATACGCTCGTCATTCGAGTTAATGGGTCCTCTTGCGCCAAGCCTTCATGAAAAGGCGCTTAGGCTCTATCGACAGTATCTTGTTGTTGGCGGAATGCCCGAGGCGGTCCAAACGTATATCGATGATCAGTCAATCATTGATGTGGCCGAAAAGCATCGGATTATTCTCGACGGATATTCCGCCGACACCAATAAATATGCTGATGAACGCTTGAGCGCAAAGACGCGTGCGTGCTTCGATTCCATTCCACAGCAGCTTGCCAAAGAGAATCGCAAATTTCAATACAAGGTAGTGCGAGCGGGGGGCAATGCGTCTCTCTTTGGAGATGCTCTCGACTGGCTTGTATTGTCGGGTACGGTGGCGCGCTGCAGCCTAGTCGGGCAGATCGAAAGCCCTTTAGAGGCCTTCGTTAACCCTTCTGCTTTTAAAATCTATCAGGCGGATACAGGGCTGCTCGTCTCCAAGGCCGGTGCTCAACGCGCCGATATTCTTGCCGGCATCGGCGGCACATTCATGGGTGCACTTACCGAAAACTACGTCGCCCAACAGCTTTCAGCCATGGGCTATCCGCTGCATTATTGGGCGCGAGATAATCGTGCGGAAATCGACTTTGTAGTAGAGAAGCAGGGATGCTTGTCTGCGATTGAAGTCAAGGCGGGAGAGAACACAAGATCTCGAAGCCTGTCCTCACTTAAAAAGACCCATCCGGGCGTACGCCTTATCAGGCTATCGACTAAGCCCTTTGGAATGAATGATGGGCTTATGTCTGTTCCACTTTATGCGGCATTTTGTCTATAGGGATGATGCTGGTGTAATGCATGGGGCCCAGGGCGCAGCGTTTACTGCGCTCCGGGCCCCGCTGCTTAGTTAAACCATGACGGTTTGGTCGCCGTCGTCCTAGTCAAACAAACTCGGCATGTCGTTTTCCTTCATGAGGGCACCGGCAGAGGGCAGGCTCTGCGCGGTGAACTTCTCGGCCGAGACGCCGGCGCCAAGAATCTCCTCGGTCGTGCCGACAGTGGTGACCGAGCGGCCCTTCTTGGCCGTGAAAGCCTGGACGCCCTGCGTGTTGGTGGTCGTCTTGGTCTTGAGCAGCGACGTGTTGAAGTTCATCAGGCGGTAGTCGCTCGAGACCAGCGCGAGGTCGCGGTCTTCCTTGAGCACCTGCGCATACAGCAGCTTGCTGCCGCCGTAGATGGCGTTCTTGAGGCGCTTGCGGTTGGTCTTGGTGACGTATCCAGAAAGCGCGACGCGCACCACGCGGCCGTTCTCAAAGACGAACAGCACATCGGCCTTGTAATCCTCGGGGTCGATGACCCAGATGACACTCTCGTCGGGTTCCATCTCAAGATCGGTCGGCAGGTACGAGCCCAGTTGGGCCGACTTGGTGTCCTCAAACGCCGAAACCTTGCACTTGTACACCTGGCTCTTATTGGTAAAGACCAGCAGCTCGTGGGTGTTGGAGGACGGGAACTCGATAAAGGGTTTGTCGCCGTCCTTGTACTTGAGCGTGGTCGCCTTCTTGAGCACGCGGTCCGTCATCTTCTTAAGGTAGCCGTCGCGCGAGAGCATGATGGTGACCGGGTACTCCTCGACCTCGGGCTCCAAGCTTACCTCGATGACCTCATGGGGCTCAATCCTGCCCGTGCGGCGCGGCATCACGTACTTCTTGTTGACCGCTGCCAGCTCGTCGCTGATGACCTTCTTGATGTTCTCTTCGCTGGAGAGGATCTCCTCAAGCTCGGCAATCTCGCCCTCGAGCTTGGCGATGTCCTTGGTGCGGTTGAGAATGTACTCTTCGTTGATGTTGCGGAGCTTGAGCTCGGCAACAAACTCGGCCTGGGTCTCGTCGATGTCGAAACCCTTCATAAGGTTGGGCACGACCTCGGCCTCGAGCTTAGTGCCGCGGATGATGGCGATGGCCTTGTCGATGTCGAGCAGAATTGCCTCGAGGCCGTGCAGCAGGTGCAGACGCTCGGACTTTTTGCCCAGGTCATAGTTAATACGGCGACGCGTGGATTGGATGCGCCATGCAACCCACTCGTGCAAGATCTGGCGCACGCCCATAACGCGGGGATAGCCGTCGACCAGCACGTTGAAGTTGCACGAGAACGAATCCTGCAGCGTGGTTGAGCGATAGAGCTTGGCCATGAGCTTGTCGGGGTCGACACCGCGCTTAAGGTCGATGGCGATACGCAGGCCCGAAAGGTCGGTCTCGTCACGGATGTCGGCAATCTCCTTGACCTTGCCCTCCTTGGAGAGCTTGACGATGCGCTCGATGATGACATCGGTCTTGGTGGTGTAGGGAATCTCGTAGACCTCGATGATGCGCTCTTCGGGAATCCAGCGCCAGCGGGAGCGAATCTGGAAGCTGCCAAGGCCGGTCTCGATGATCTTCTCCATCTCCTCGCGGCGGTAGATGATCTCGCCGCCGGTCGAAAAGTCGGGCATGGGCATGTACTCGAGCAGGTCGCAGTCGGGATCCTTGAGGTAGTGCATCGTTGCGGTGCAGACTTCGTTGAGGTTGAAGCCGCAGATGTCAGAAGCCATGGCGACGCCGATGCCCTTGTTGGCCGAGACGAGGATATTGGGGAACGTGGTGGGCAGCAGGCGCGGCTCCTTCATGGCACCGTCGTAGCTGTCGACAAAGTCGACCGGGTCCTTGTCGATGTCCTTGAAGATCTCGGCGCTGATGGGGGAGAGCTTGGCCTCGGTATAACGCGAGGCGGCGTAGCTCAGGTCGCCCGAATAGTACTTGCCAAAGTTGCCCTTCGACTCCACGAAAGGAGCAAGCAGCGCCTCGTTGCCCGTGGCCAGGCGCACCATCGTCTCGTAGATGGCGGCGTCGCCGTGTGGGTTGAGCTTCATGGTCTGGCCCACGATGTTGGCGCTCTTTTGGCGCTCGCCCTTGAGCAGGCCCATCTTGTACATAGTGTAGAGCAGCTTGCGGTGCGAGGGCTTAAAGCCGTCGATCTCGGGGAATGCACGCGAGACGTTGACGCTCATAGCGTAGGGCATGTAGTTGACCTCGAGCGTCTGCGTAATCGGCTGGTCGGTGACCTCGGAGTGCAGGCCGATGACGTTCTCGGCGTTGACCTGCTTTTTCTTGGGCTGGTTCTTCGTCTTCTTCTTTGCCACGATTTCCTCTTGAACTTCTTATGGGCCGTCGTTATCGATTTGCTGCTACTGCAGGTCCAGCTGGTCCAGGTATTCCTTGCCGTGCTCGGAGATGTGACGCTTGCGGCCCGTCTCGTCGTTGCCCAGCAACAGGTTGAACATGGTCTCCATCTTGGTGACGTCCTCGGGTTCTACCTTGATCAGGCGGCGCGTCTCGGGGTTCATGGTGGTGAGCCACATCATGTCCGGATCGTTCTCACCAAGACCCTTGGAGCGGTTGATCGAGCACTTCTGGTCGCCAATCTCCTTGAGGATGCCGTTCTTCTCGAGCTCGGTGTAGGCAAAGTAGGTCTTCTCTTTGCAGTTGATCTCGTAGAGCGGCGACTCGGCGATATACACGTAGCCCTCGTCGATAAGCGTGGGCACCAGGCGATAGAGCATGGTGAGCACAAGCGTGCGGATGTGATAACCGTCGACGTCGGCGTCCGTACAGATGATGACCTTGTTCCAGTTGAGGTTGTCCAGGTCAAAGGCGCCAAGGTTCTTGATGCGCTTGTCCTTGATCTCCACACCGCAGCCCAGCACGCGCATGAGGTCCATGATGATGTCGGACTTAAAGATGCGCGGGTAGTCCTCTTTCAGACAGTTGAGGATCTTGCCTCGGACGGGCATAACACCCTGGAACTCGGCATCGCGCGAGGTGCGGATGGCGCCTGCTGCCGAGTCGCCCTCTACGATGTAGATCTCGCGACGGCTCTTGTCCTTGGAGCGGCAGTCGATGAACTTCTGCACGCGGTTGGCCATGTCGGTCTTCTGCTGCAGATTGGTCTTGATGCTCTGGCGCGTCTTCTCGGCGTTCTCGCGCGAGCGCTTGTTGATGAGCACCTGCTCCATGATCTTGTTGGCGGCGTCTTTGTTCTCGATCAGATAGGTCGAGAGGCGCTCCTTAAAGAATGCCGTCATCGCCTGCTGGATAAAGCGGTTATTGATGGCCTTCTTAGTCTGGTTTTCGTAGGACGTCTGGGTGGAGAAGCAGTTGGTCACCAGCACCAGACAGTCCTGGACGTCCTGCCACTTAATGCCGCTCTCGTTTTTGTTGTACTTGCCCTGTTGCTTGATGTAGGCATCGATGGCGCTGGTCAGAGCACTACGGGCGGCCTTTTCGGGCGAACCGCCGTTCTCGAGCCATGACGAGTTGTGGTAGTACTCCTGCATCATGAAGGTGCGCGAGAAGCACATGCACGCGGTAATCTTGACGTTGTAGTCGGGCAGGTCCTCGCGGTCGCGACCGCGGCGGTCGGCCTCGATAAAGAAGGGCTCGGTGAGGTAGTCGGCACCGACCTTCTCGAGCACATAGTCCTCGATGCCCTTGGGGTAGCAAAAGTCCTCTTCGGAAAACTCGCCATCGTCGCCCTCGATGCGCAGGCGGAAGGTAACGTTGGCGTTGACCACGGCCTGGCGGCGCATGGTCTCGCGATACCAATCGTGGGGGATGCTGATGGAGGTGAAGACCTCAAGATCGGGGCGCCACTTGATGGTGGTGCCGGTGCGGTCCTCGTCGCTGGGCTCAATCTCGAGCGCCTTCTTTTTGGCGCCGACGACCTTGCCTTTCTTAAAGTGCAGGGAGTACTTGTTGCCGTCGCGCCAGACGGTGACGTCCATGTACTCGGAAGCGTACTGGGTCGCGCACGAGCCCAGGCCGTTGGTGCCGAGCGAGAAGTCGTAGTCGCCGCCCTGGTTGTTGTTGTACTTGCCGCCGGCGTAGAGCTCGCAAAAGACGAGCTCCCAGTTAAAGCGCTTCTCGGAGGGGTTCCAGTCGAGCGGGCAGCCGCGGCCATTGTCCTCTACCTGAATGGAGCCATCGCGAAAGGCGGTGAGGGTGATGAGCTTGCCGTAGCCCTGGCGCGCCTCGTCAACGGCGTTGGACAGGATCTCGAAGGCGGCATGCGCGCAACCGTCGAGTCCGTCCGAGCCAAAGATGACGGCGGGGCGCAGGCGTACGCGCTCCTCGTCCTTGAGCTGGCGGATACTGTCGTTACCATAGTTTGCGGTGTTTTTTGCCATACTCGCTCTCTCGGTGCTCCTTTGCTGCGTTTAAGTCATATAGATAGATAGATAGTCAAGGTAGCATAGCCCAGCCCACAGACGATTCCACCCAACACGAAATCCATCGAACAATCGTTCGGATTAACGGGTATAGTGTTTAGTGGTAACGCGGCATTGTTAAACAAATTTGGATACAAACGAATTTTATTTAATAGGGACCTAGTTTTACTAAACAAAATCGAACGATTATGGGTGACACGATTCAGAAATTCGATGAGTTCGCGGATGCCCAATCTTACTCGGACAAAACCGAGTCGGTTCCGCCCGAGTAAGATGGAATGACGAATCGAAACTGCTATATCCGTATACCGATGACAGATATAGTTGACATCAATTAGTCGATGCAATATATTTCTGGCATGATGCAACGGATATTTGTCCATTACTACGAAAGGAGTTCCATGCCGGGCAAAAAGAACCTACGCATGAAGGCGGCACGCGCGGCGGCTGGCCTTTCGCAAGCTGACTTGGCCCGGGCCGTGGGCGTTACGCGCCAAACGATCGGCCTTATCGAGGCGGGCGGCTACAACCCCACGCTCAATTTGTGCGTGGCAATCTGTAAAGCGCTACGCGTTACGTTGAACGATCTGTTTTGGGAAGACGAAACCGACGCCGACCCTAATACTCTTTAGGAGTTCACTATGAAATACGAAGATCTGAAAATCGTGCAAAAGTGGCGTGAATATGCCGGCCCAAAGGATGAACGCCTGGAGGCTGAGAACGCGAAGATCTACAAGATTGGTTTCGTGCTGCTTTCGTTTGGCATGTTGATGATCTTTTTCTACCAGTTTATAGCTCGACAGGTTGCGTGGGTTCACAGCGACGCCAGTGAAATGTCGCATGGCTTTGCAACGCCGTTCGAGGCAGCCATGTATTTGTGGCTCGTTCTCGTGATGTTGATTTGTGCAGGACTGCAAACGCGGAAGGGCTATGTCGATACCAATCGTTTTGGGCAAACCGAGCATCTTCCTGTTGGATATTTCCTGCTTGTCAGCGGTCTTAGCGGCACCGCGTTCGCGCTTGTTATTGCCGCAATGCGCTGTGTCGCTGAGGCGCAGATCGTACCGCTCGAAAGCGTCTTTTGGTTGGCGAACCTGGCCACGGGCGTGTTCTGCGGTGCGACGATTTTCGCGGCCACGTTTGCTGTCCTGTGCGCAACGTTTTTCACGGCGAAAAGACGCCGTACCAAGCTCGAGGCAGAACTCGACTCCTCAGACGACATTTAATGCGCAATGGGCTGGCTCTGGGTATTCAGAACCAGCCCATTTTGATGATCGATGAGCCGAGTCGGCGTCTCTCACAAAAGTAAGTAGGAGCTAGCGAGGCCTATCCGAATTGACCTCATTGGCGGTGTCGGTTTCGAGCGCCGTGCGGCGGGCGCTGTAGGCGACGAGGCCGGCGCCTGCCGCGGCGAGTGCTGCAGCGGCTGCCGTAAGGGGAGCGTTGACATCGCCCGTGCCCGCAAGTGCGCCCGCTTTTCCGGAGCGCTTGTTATTGTCGTGGTCCTTGCCACTGCCGGAGCTGCTTCCGCCGGAGCCGCCGCCCTCGTCAGTACCGCCGCCACTTGAGCCACCATCGCCGTCCGCCGGCATCGGGGCGTCGTGAAGTCCTGTCGTATCCGCGCTATCGCATACGCCGACCTGAATTTCTGAGCGTTCGCATGCCGCGTCGGGCACATGAAGCTCGTGCAGTACGGCACCCAGCGCCGAGTTTGCGCCCGGTCGGATTTCCTTGAGCGTTACGGGGTCGAGCGCCACCAGGTCACGCGCCTTCGCATACAGCGTTACGCGTTTGCCCACTTCGTCGCTCCAACTCTCGGGGATGGCGAAGCTCATGCGGAACTGTGCCGTGCAGCCCGGTGCCAGCACGGCGTTTCCATTGTCGGCAACCAGCGGGTGCGTCGCAAAACGTGTGCCCAGCGTCTCGACTGCGTACTTCACGTGTGTCATGTCGTTGGCCGAAGCATCCTCGGCAAGCTCTGAATCGTAGATCGAAGCCATGCGTGCGTTCGCGCCGAATCCGATGGATGCGCTGGAGAACGGCTGACTGGAGCCCTCTCGGTACAGGTCGATCGTGCCGGCGGTCAGCAAGGTGTTGCCGTCGTTTCGCACCGTGACCATGAAGGATTCGCCTGCTGCTCCGGGCACCACCGCACCCGAGGTAGCGACCGCGCCCGTCGGAGTGGCACACGCCACCAAGGGCACTTCGATGCCGTGCAGCTCTGCCTCGCTCTGCTCGGCACTCACAATGTGCGTGGCGAGCGCGGAGAGCATGCCTCCCGACGTCAAAAATGTCGTTATCTGATCGACGGGATGGTCCAGCTCGCACATCACGAACGGTTCCGTGAAAAGATCGAACGGTTCCGTGAAAAGATCGCCTGCCAAGGTGCTGGCGAAGATGCGGAAGTGCTTGCCCATCACTGCTACCGGGTTGCCTTCTTCGTCGTAGGTTTGTCCCACCTTGCCGTCGGTGTTCTCTACATAGAGCACGCATCTGCCGTTGTTGCTTACGCTAAACGATGCCGGGCCGCAGCCTGCGGCACCCACAGGCTGCGTTCCAAATGTCGATGCGCCTCGCGTCCAAGTAATATGCTGCAGTTGCTCGTTGACGGTTGCCAAAAAGCCCGAATGTTGTGGCCACGGCACCACACGGGGTACCGTGGCGTCTGGTGACATAACGCCCCAGCCTGCAATGGACTGGCCGATCACGGCGTACGATGCGCAGCCGCAACCGTCTGCGGTCTCGTACGCAACGGGCACCACCATTTTGCCGTTGATATTCTCGGGCTCGCCCAGCTCGATACTCGACGGTGCCTGCGGAAAGCGGAGAACTTGGCGGAACGTCAGGCTGTCGCCCAAATCGTCCGACCACAGGGTAAAGCACTCCAGCGCAACCTCAGCCTCGCTGCCGAGCGCCTTTTCTGCGGTGACTCCGCGGCGGTGAAGGTAAGCACCCGACAGGCGCCCGTCGACCAGCGTCTTGCCCACCGTGATGCGCGGGCACTGCAGGCAATGGTAGCCATCCTCTTGCAGGCGGCCGCGCGAGATGCTGCGCCATGACGTGTGCGACACCACGCGGGTCTCGTCATTACTTATGCGCAGGCGCACAACGGACAGTATGCCGGCTGTGCTTGCCGTATCGAAAAGGGTGTTGTCGCCGTCGCGGCGCTCGCCCGAGACCAGCAACACGTAGGCGTCCTGGTTTCCTCTTCCGTCCGTATATTCCACCACGTCGAAGTCGTAATCGTATATGCCGTCGCGCTCCACGTCGCCCTCGCCAAACCCAAGGGGAAAGTCCACGGGCGTGGGGGCAGACCACGTGCCGTTCGCCTTTGTGTGTACCACCAGGCGCGAGCGGCCATTGTCGCCGTAGCGCACCGAGGCGATACGGAATAGGCACTCCACGCCGGCGATAATCGCCAGCTTCATGTGGGCTTCGCTGAGCACGCCAGTAAACAGCACGTTGTCGCTCGAGGGCTTGATGCCGCCACGCTCGTCCTCCGACACGCCGGCAGAATTGGCGTTGGAGTCCGCAACGGCGTTCGTTGCCTGACCGATGTAGGTGTACTCGTACATCGGCGCGGCGTTTTCGTCGTTTTCCATCAGTGCGTGGACGAAATGCTCAACCTGTCCCGTGTCGTCGCTTTCTGCATCCGCCTCGAGCTCAATGCGCGTGACCGCTTGATCCCAATCGCGCACGACAGGCGCGACGTTTATCGCGGCGGCT
Organism: uncultured Collinsella sp.; assembly: GCA_902490445.1. Taxonomy (GTDB): domain Bacteria; phylum Actinomycetota; class Coriobacteriia; order Coriobacteriales; family Coriobacteriaceae; genus Collinsella. The sequence goes on along the minus strand of CABUDZ010000022.1, from coordinate 15,277 downwards.
GCAACCTCGGCGCGTGCGAGCAGCTCGGAATTGGTGACGATGGTGGCCGACGCGATAAACTGCGGCACACCACCTGCCTCGGTGTTGCCGGGCGTGCCGAAGCAGGCATCCAGCGTGTAAGGCGTATCTCCACCCAATGCCAGCTCAGAGCGTTGGGGCACATACCGGTCGTCATTGTTCACCGACATATTCCACGAATCGATGAGTGTGGGCCACGACCCCGACCAAGCCTTGGTGGTCCACTTGAACATTACGAACTGGAGTATCACATCGACATCGACGTCTGCACCCACGCGCAGCCGCGGAAGCTGGTGTCCATCTGCCTTCTCGTACCCAATGAACAGCGTGAGGGATGCGGCACCGCGCACGGCAGACGAAGCGACGCCTGCAACGCCGGCTCCAAAGGTGACGGCAAGTCCGATCTGGATGGTGAACGAGCCCGACGTGTTGGAATAGTCGAGCGAAATGTTCTTGAAAAACGCCGCGCCGCTGCCGTGCGTGTGGGCACCCACAGCGAGCGCCAGCTTCGCCAGCACCCAAGGGTTGACGTTTAGGAAAAATGGCACCGGTCCTAGGGTAAACTGCTCGGTCCAATTGAGGTCAGTTCTTACCTGGAAGAGGGCCTTAATATTGCCGTATGCAGGGTCGTTGTTGTTACCCCAGGTTTTGCCCACCCAATCGTAGGCGAGCGAGCCGTACAGCTGTGTGGCGATATCCATCGTGAACAGCGGCGTGCAATGGTGGCGAAGGAGCTTGGTGTTTCTTGGATCGGTGCCCGAACCGGCACTCATACTTTTGTACTGATTCCACTTCCCCTCCATCTCGTCGAGGTAGCGGTTTGCCTGCTTGGCGCCCGACTCACGCGGCGATTTCTTCCAGTATTCCGGATCAGGGTTGCCCGAATCGTTCATATAGCTGGCTGGTTTGTATCCTCCGCCAAACAGTACGTACCCGGCAAACGAGAAATCGAACAGAATGGGGAACGAGGGCATCCAGCACGTGAACTTATTACCACCGATGCCGGGAAACGATGCGGGGAAATCAAACGGAGTGATCTCTTGGTCCATAGTGGTGGGGACGATAGTGGTCGATCCGGATTCCGCCTTTGCCGCCGGCGCGGTAACAACGGCCATGGGGGAGGAGAGCGTGTAGGTTTTGTCCTGGTAGTCGAGGACAAAGCGCAGCTTACATCCTTCTTCCAGAAGGCTCGACGCTGCATCGAGGAACTTGTCTTCGAGTGTGAACGTCGCCAGATTATCCGCGCTCGATGCGCTGGCCTTGATCTGACCAATCTGCGTGACGGTTTCGGTTGAGCTGCCCGCAGCGGGCATCACTTTATTGATATGCAATGTTGCCTGCCCGCCCTGCGGCAGATGAGCCTGCACGGTAAAGGCGTGCGTATCGGGCTGCTCGTTTGCCGTGTCGTCCTTCGGCAATGCCATGAACGTGGCTTCAGCGTACTGGATGTCCCATTCGTCGAATGTGAGCTGGCGGAAGTACGGCTCGCCGTCGGAAAGCGGACGCGTGGGCGCGGTTATGGCGGTGCCGCCCTGGATACGCGCAAGGGGAATCTCGACATCGCGGTAGCCCGCCATGCTAATGGAGATGCCGCCGTTAAAGTCGTACGCGTCAAGGAGCTTTGCCACGTCTACGTAGCCTTCCGAAAGCGAGGCAATCTCAAAGATGGCGGTGCCTTCGTCATCGGTCGTGGCGGCGAGCTGCTTGCCTGCGGCGTAGCGCGACGTGAGCGTGACCTGCGCTCCCTTGATGGGCATATTCTTGTTGGCGACGTCGACCACGACCACACCAAACATGGTGCGCGAGAGAACGAGCACCCTGAAGGGGTCTTTTTCGTCGGCATAGGCCGCGGTGGGCGCGAACGGCAGCAGGAAGGCATTTTCGCTTCCCGGCACGCGAGGCAACATGATGCTCGCTAGTGAGGACGCTCCGGCAACAAGTAACGAACGGCGATCAAGCATCTTGGGCTCCCATCCCGCAAATATCGGTGGAAATAATCCAATTTTGCGAGAAGACGCTTCGTGGCGGTAGTGCCGTTCAAGGGTCAAAATGTCCAAATTGATCGAGCGAAGCGCCGGGTTCCGGAACGCGTTCGATGCGCTTGGCAGCCCGGTCGCTAACGCAACATGTGCGCGACCAGCTCGGCGCGTGTGCCGATGCCAAGCTTTGCGTATACGCCGGATAGGCGGTTTTTGACGGTGCCCGGCGATACTCCCATATGGCGTGCGATTTCAGCGTTGGTCCATCCGCGGCAGGCGAGCATGGCCATGGTGAACTCTGTGGTCGTTAAATCGTCGGCAACGTCCTCGCCCGAATCGGGGTTGTGGATGCGCCGCCAGCCGTAGCTGAAGCGGTACGTGATCTCGATGATGCGTGCGAAGTCGTCAGGGTATTGCGTTTTTAGGCATGCCTCGATGAGCCCCTGCAAAAGGCCGTGGTGCTCGCCAATGAGCTCGATAAGGCCGTCGGGGCGCGCAATGTCCCAAGCGGCTCCAAAATGCGCTTTTGCGGCGTCGATGTCCTTGAGGCTCATGCATGCCATGGAAGCTGCCAGGTGCAGGAACAGTTCCGAGATGGGATAGCTTCCCTGTTTCATAATTAGGGCGTTTTCCGCCATGCCCAGGCTGCGGCCGTATTCGCCGCGCAGATACAAGGCGTGCGCCATCACGTAGCTGGCGAACAGTCGCAGGCCTTCGGGTAGGTGCGCCGCAAGTGGATAAAACTCTTCGGCAGAATACGGGGAAGGCAAGTGCAGCAGGACGCTCGCGGCCGAGGCGAACAGGATATGCGTGGCGTGGACGGCGGGCGATTCCTCGTCGGCCGGCGTATCGAGGATGCCCGCAAGGCACCGGCGGGCGTCGGCGATACGGTTGAGCGACAGACTGGCGTATCCGCAGATAAAGCATGCGGAATAGCGCAGCGCGGGATCGGTGACGTCAAGATAGGGGTGCGCCGTCTTGGCAGCGAGTGCGGCCTGTCCGCGAAAGTACAGCGCTTCTGCCGTGGCGATGGCGCGTGAATCGGGGTCGGAAATGCCTGCAACCGCAGCGTCAATCTGCCCCGGCACAAAGGCGGTGCACATCAACGGCATGGGAACGCATGGGTAGCCATCGCAGTCCATCTTCCATCTCCCAACAGCTGGCAACACTAGCAGCAATTGTACTCTTGTTGCTCGGGACTGGAATTTGTGGGTATCGCCTACGATTGTGCCGAACGTATAAAGGAAGAGTCTATTGGCGATGCTCCCAAGGTGGCTACCGAAGTCTAGCTGACCTTGGGATATAGAAAAACTGCCGCCCCTGCAAAAAGCTCTGTCGCAGCGATGGGAAACGTATCTCGTTCTGCATATAATGAGGTCATATGACGGTGCGTCTGCATACGCGCGGCGCATTTCCATCGAACCGAGAAGGAGCCCTGCATGGATCCCAACAAGCGTCCCGACGACATGGTGCGTATCACCACTCCCGAACTTGCCCAGGTGTTCATCGATGAGCAGGTCGCTGCAATCCGCGAGCAGATCGGCGACAAGAAGGTCCTGCTGGCTCTTTCCGGCGGCGTCGACAGTTCGGTTGTCGCGGCCCTGCTCATCAAGGCCATCGGCAAGCAGCTCATTTGCGTGCATGTGAACCACGGCCTGATGCGCAAGGGTGAGAGCGAACAGGTCATCGACGTCTTCAAGAACCAGATGGACGCTAACCTGGTCTATGTGGACGCGACCGATCGCTTCCTGGATAAGCTCGTGGACGTCGAGGAGCCCGAGGCCAAGCGCAAGATCATCGGTGCCGAGTTTATCCGCGTGTTCGAGGAGGAGGCCCGCAAGGTTGGCGACGAGGTCAGTTTCCTCGCCCAGGGCACCATCTATCCCGACATTCTTGAGTCCCAAGACGGCGTGAAGGCTCACCACAACGTGGGCGGTCTGCCCGAGGATCTGCAGTTTGAGCTCTGCGAGCCCGTCAAACTGCTGTACAAGGACGAGGTCCGCGTCGTGGGTCGCGAGCTCGGCCTGCCCGAGAACATGGTCGAGCGCCAGCCGTTCCCCGGTCCCGGCCTGGGCGTCCGCTGCCTTGGTGCCATCACCCGCGACCGTCTTGAGGCGCTGCGCGAAGCCGACGCGATCGTGCGCGAGGAGATCGACAAGGCGGGTCTGACCATCTGGCAGTATTTTGCCGTCGTGCCCGACTTCCGCGCCACCGGCGTGCGCGAGGGCAAGCGCGCCTACGATTGGCCCTGTATCATCCGCTGCATCAACACCGTCGATGTCATGACCGCCGAGGTGCCTGAGCTCGACTGGGCGTTGCTCAAGCGCATTACCGCCCGCGTCACCGCCGAGGTCCCCGGTATCTGCCGCGTATGCTACGACCTCACGCCCAAGCCCGTCGGTACGGTGGAGTGGGAGTAAGCTAACTCAGCTGGTGGGCGACGAGAACTAGCAGATGTGACAAAGGGGCAGTCCCTTTGTCACATCACAGATGTTATGTGCGGGACGGTGCGCGACACGGCGTGCCGTCCCGTTCGTTATTATGATGAGCCGAGCGCGCGAGCGGGAAGCGTCACGAGCATAGTCGTTCCGCTCTCTGAGCTCTCTTCGACTTCGATGGAGCCGCCGTGGAGTGCGGTGATCTCCCAGACCAGCGCAAGCCCCAGCCCCACGCCGCCATATGCCCTGCTGCGCGATTTGTCGACGCGGAAGAAGGGTTGAAAGATGCTCGTCTGGTATTGCTCGGGAATGCCCGGCCCCTGGTCGCGCACCCGTAGCAGTACACGGTCGCCCTCGACGCGGGCGCTGATTCGCACGGTCGAGTTGGGCGTGCTGTAGCGAATGGCGTTTTCGGCCAAGTTGAACAGCAGCCGATAGATTAGCGTATCGCTGCCGATCGTTTGCGCGTCGCCCTCACTTGTAAGCGTGATGTCTTTTTGCTCGGCAAGGGGCGCCAGGTCCGTGAGTACTTCTTCGATCATCGGCGCCAGGTCAATCGCATCGTTGCAAGGGACACTGCGCAGCTCGCTCATCTCGAGCAGGGTCTTTGTCATGTGCGTCATCCGCTCGGTCTGCTCCTGCAGCAGCCCGAGCAGGCTCGCTGTATCGGCGTCGGCGTCGGGGTGCTCGGCGCAAAAAAGCTCAACCTGGGCCTGCATGAGCGCAAGCGGCGTGCGCAGCTCGTGCGCCGCATTGCCCGTAAACTGTCTTTGTGCGGAAAATCCCTCGTCAAGGCGGGCAATCATGTCGTTAAACGACGCGCTGCAGCGCCTGAGTTCAGAGGGCACGTCCTCGCTGATTTTTGTGTCAGCGAGGTTGTCGGGCCGCACGCTCTCGACTTGCGTCGCAAAGAAGCGCAGCGGTCGCAGTGCGCGCCCGCTTACAAAGTAGGCCAGCACGCCGCCGAGCAGCGTTACCGCCGCGGTTATATACCAGCTCGTCGCGCCAAACGATTCTTGGGCGTCGTTCACGACGATGGTCAGCGCGTCGTCGAGCTCTTTATTTGTCGGGTCAAATGAGCTGGGCGAGGCCGCCTCCACCTTGCTGTGCGCCGATAGTTCATTGCCGATCGAGTCCATGTAGCGCATGCCGGAGTAGCCAACCAGGCAATTCATAAGTACGCAGGTCGAACATATCAGCAGTGCCGTCATCAACGTGATGCGCCACTGCAGCGACAGCCGCTTCATTTACCGTCCTCCATAACGTAGCCTTCGCCGATTCGGTTGCGGATGGGGTCGTGCCCCAACGCACCGCGCAGCTTTTTTCGCAGCGACGAGATATGCACGCGGGTCGCGTTGCTAAAGCTGTTGACGCTGCTGTCCCATACATGCTCGATAAGCTCTTCCTGGCTCACCGGCCGCCCCTGGTTAAGCATCAGGTATTCCAAGATGCCGGTCTCCTTGCGCGTGAGGGATAGGGTCTCGCCGCCCACGGAGGCGAGGCGCGCCTTGGTGTCAAAGCTCAACAATCCACAGGTTAGAGCAACGTCGTTTTGCGTAAAGCGCCTGAGCGTGAGACTGCGTATGCGTGCCGCCAGCTCGTCAAGATGGAACGGCTTGGTGAGGTAGTCGTTGGCGCCCGCATCGAGCCCCGCTACCTTGTCGGAGACCTCGCCACGTGCCGAGAGCACGAGCACCTTGGTCTCGCAATCGGTAATTCTGAGTTGCCTGAGCACGGTCATGCCGTCGACATGGGGGAGATTGAGGTCGAGCACGACAAGATCAAAGGTCTCGACATCGAGCAGATCGAGGGCCTGCTGCCCGTCGTAGCAGCAGTCGACGCTATAGGCCAAGTTGCGCAGGCTGCGTGCGATCGCATCGCACAGCGCCCGCTCGTCCTCGACGACCAAGATGCGCATAACGTTCTCCTTGCATAGTCATTCACGCTTAACACGGATTTTATAGTCGGTATGGTCCAATGGGTCGCGAAACGAAAGGAGTGGTCAGATTGTTCAAAGCGATTAAGCCTGTGGCGCAGGTGGCTTTGCTGATCGTTGGGGTAGCCATGGTTGGCTTTGGAATTATGCGCGGCGAGGCAGATGCCGTGCTGGCCAAGGCAATCAGGCTGTGCTTGGAGTATATCGGAATTGGATAAAAGAAAAAACACTGCATCGCATCTTTTAGCGCGATTTCGTGGATTGATTCAGGCGGCGGCGACGCTTGCGACCAATATTCACCTGCCTAACTTTGCCAAGGGCGGCATCTACCAGGGAGCGGGCAAAGCCGTCTGCGTGCCGGGTCTCAACTGCTACTCGTGTCCGGCGGCCTCGGGTGCGTGCCCCATCGGGTCGTTTCAGTCGGTGGTGGGCTCGTCTAAGTTTAGCTTTTCGTATTACGTCACCGGAACGCTCATTCTGATCGGCGTGCTGCTGGGACGTTTTGTATGCGGCTTTTTGTGTCCGTTTGGATGGCTGCAAGAGCTTCTGCATAAGATTCCCAGCAAAAAGCTCTCCACGAAAAAGCTCAAGCCGCTCACGTACATCAAGTATGCCGTGCTACTGTTTGCCGTGGTGCTGCTGCCCGTCTTGGTGGTTAACGATGTGGGTATGGGCGACCCGTTCTTTTGCAAGTACATCTGCCCGCAGGGTGTGCTCGAGGGCGCGATTCCGCTGTCCATCATGAACGTGGGAATCCGCTCCGCGCTGGGAAAGCTCTTTACCTGGAAGCTCGCGATCCTCATTGCGGTTACGGTGCTGAGCGTGCTGTTCTACCGCCCCTTCTGCAAATGGATTTGCCCCCTCGGCGCATTTTATGCACTCATGAACAAGGTGTCTTTGCTGGGGATCCAGGTTGACCAGTGCAAATGCGTCTCGTGCGGCAAGTGCGCCAAGGTGTGTCAAATGGACGTGGACGTTACGCGTACGCCCAACCATGCCGAGTGCATTCGTTGCGGCAAATGCGTGGGCGCGTGCCCCGTCGATGCTATTAGCTTTCGCTATGGGCTGGGTGTGACGGGCGACAAACCCGCGCAGTTCACGCAAGCCTGCGAAAACAAATAGGTACCTATAATAAGTTTCGATATAAACGGAGGAACCATGAAACTGTCAAAAATTGCGGCTCTGTTGATGCTGCCCGTGCTGGCGCTGACTCTCGCGGCGTGCTCTGCCCCCAAGGGCGACGCGAAGGATGCTACGAGCGGCGATGCGCAGATTGCCGAGCTCATAGCGCAAAAGCCGTCAAGTGCCGAGGAGGCGGCCGAGCTGTATCAGCAGCTGCTGCAAAAGGAAAACGAGATCTTTGCGAGCGATAACGCCCTATGGGAAAAGGTGTTCCTTGCGGCCAACAAAGACACCCCCATGATTGAGGACGGCAAGAACTACGGTGACTTCTTGCTCGATACCATCGAGGGCGCCAAGGATCAGTTTGCGGCTGACGAGCTTAAGACGCTTAAGGCCGGCGCGCAGCAGGTCAAGGAGATCGAGGACAAGCTCATGGCGCTGGAGAAGGAGTTCCCCGGATGTGGCAGCACGCCCGGCGAGGGGGAGAGCGTTGATGCCTCGACCGCGGGTATGACCAACGGCGAGAGCGGGGAGACGAAGTTCCCCAGCTTTAAGGGCAAGGACTTGGACGGCAACGATGTAAACAGCGACGAGCTGTTCTCCAAGAACAAGGTCACCGTCATGAACTTCTGGTTTACCACCTGCAAGCCGTGCGTGGGAGAGCTGGGCGATCTGGAGAAGCTCAACAAGGAGCTTGCCGAGAAGGGCGGCCAGGTCGTGGGCGTTAATTCCTTTACGCTCGACGGCAACAAAGACGAGGTGGCCGATGCCAAGGACGTGCTTTCCAAGAAGGGCGTGACGTATAAGAACATCTGGTTCAAGTCGGACAGCGAGGCCGGCAAGTTCACCTCCAACCTGTACTCGTTCCCGACCACCTACGTGATCGACCAGAACGGTAACATTGTGGGAGAGCCGATCATGGGCGGCATCAACTCCGCTGAGCAGCGCGAGGCGCTCAACAAACTGATCGATCAGGCACTCGCGAAGAGCGAACAGTAAGTCCGTGGGACAGACAACTGAAGGGGAGTCGCTGGAAACAGCGACTCTTTTTTCTGCTTCGGGGTAGCATCATGGGTATACGTCGAAAGGGCACGCAGCTTTTCGTGCATTGCCTGAGCGGTGCGCGAAGCAACCAAGCTGTGAGTTTTCTTAAGCGTTCTGGGTATGGCAGTGTCAAGAATATCGGCGGCATAAGCGGCTACACGGGAAAGGTGGTGCGTTAGCTATGAAGGTGGTTATCGTTGGAGGCGTCGCGGGCGGCGCATCGGCGGCCGCACGTTTGCGCAGACTCGACGAGCAGGCCCAAATTGTCATCTTTGAGCGCACGGGTTTTGTATCGTATGCCAACTGTGGGCTTCCGTACTACATTGGCGGCGTGATAGAAGAAGAGAGCGCATTGACGCTGCAGTCTCCCAAGGGCTTTTGGGATCGCTTTCGCATTGCGGTCAAGACGAGTCACGAGGTGTTTGCCATCCATCCCGATTCGCATACGGTCGAGGTTCGCAATATGCTGACGGGCGAGGAATTTGTCGAGACGTATGACAAGCTCATCCTGTCGCCGGGTGCAAAGCCGATTCGCCCTGCGTTGCCGGGCATCGACTCGGATAAAATCTTTAGCCTACGCACCGTTGAGGACACGCTGCGTATTCACAGCTATGTTCGAGAGCGGCGACCGAGCAGTGCCGTCGTGATCGGCGGCGGCTTCATTGGCGTCGAGACGGCGGAGAATCTGTGCGAGCTGGGGCTCCAGGTGACCCTTCTGCAGCGTCCCGTCCAGCTTATGAACAACCTGGATTACGACATGGCGACCCTTTTGCATACCGAGGTGCGTGAGCACGGTATCGATCTGCGCCTCAAGGCCGATGTGACAGGTTTTGAGGAAGTTGATGGCCGCGTTGTCACCCATGTTGCGGGCGATGACCCTATCGGAGCCGATATGGTGCTGCTTGCCATTGGCGTGGCACCTGAGAGCCATCTGGCGCAAGAGGCGGGGCTCGAACTGGGCATCAAGGGGGCTATTGTGGTCAACGACCGCATGGAGACCTCTGCTGCCGACGTGTATGCCGTGGGCGATGCCGTGCAGGTCACGCATCAGGTGACCGGCGAGGACGCGGTCATTTCGCTCGCCGGCCCCGCCAACAAGCAGGGGCGTGTCGTCGCCGATGTCATAGCCGGCATGGACAGCTGCTACCTCGGATCGTTGGGCTCATCGGTTATCAAGGTATTCGACTTGACGGCGGCAAGCACGGGACTATCCGAAAAGGCGGCACACGCGGCGGGAATTGACTGCGACAGCGTGGTCCTGTCGCCCGGTTCGCATGCGGGTTATTATCCGGGTGCAACGCCCATGACCATGAAGGTTGTCTTCGAGAAGCAGGGATTGCGCCTGCTGGGTGCGCAAATCGTGGGCATCGATGGTGTGGACAAGCGTATCGACGTTCTGGCGACTGCCATCCAGGCAGGCATGCGCGGCGATAGGCTTAAGGATTTGGACCTAGCATACGCGCCGCCGTATTCATCGGCGAAGGATCCCGTCAATATGGCGGGCTTTATGATCGAGAACCTCAATCGCGGCATACTGGCGCAGTGGCATTGGGGGGATGAGCCCAACTTGCCACGCGATGGCAGCGTGCAGCTGCTCGATGTTCGTACGGAAGGGGAGTATGAGCGCGGGCATATCGATGGTTTCGTAAACATTCCCGTCGATGATCTGCGCAATCGCCTGGGCGAGCTCGACCGGGCCAAGCCGGTCTACGTGATTTGCCAGAGCGGCATTCGCAGCTACATTGCTTGCCGTATTTTGGCGCAGCATGGCTTTGAGTGCTTTAACTTCTCGGGCGGCTATCGCTTCTTTGCAGCCGTGACTGAGGCTCGCCGCGGCAGCGCTAACGTTATGCCGTGCGGGCTCGAAAAGTAGCGCGCATTGGAATGTGACAAAGTGACAGCCTCTTTGTCGCATCGGGGATGTTATATGCGGGATGGTGCGCCATGCGGCGTGCTGTCCCGTTCGTTTTTTGGCGCGGTTCGTTACATTCCTCACTGGTATCGGCCAAAAATGAGGATAGAGTAGGACAAACGCGCCGAACGTGAACGGCGGGGGAGCGGGCGAGCGCGCCCGCGCGAGGGAGGTTGCCGTCCATGCTGGATCTCAGAGTTATTTGCAAAAGGTACGTTACGCAGTCGTTTACGCAGGTAGCGCTCGACAGCGTAAGCCTGTCTTTTCGCGATAACGAGTTTGTAGCCATCCTGGGTCCTTCGGGCTCGGGTAAAACTACGATGCTCAACGTCATTGGTGGACTCGACCATTTCGATTCCGGCGACCTGCTGATCGATGGCATCTCGACCAAGGACTTCAGCGACCGCGATTGGGATGCCTACAGAAACAATCGCATTGGCTTTGTGTTTCAGAGCTACAACCTCATTCCGCATCAGACCATTTTGGAAAACGTGGAGCTGGCGCTTACGCTCACGGGCGTGGGGCGTGCCGAGCGCCGCCAGCGTGCGCGCAAGGCGCTCGAGGCAGTTGGCCTGGGCGAGCACGTTGACAAGCGCCCGAGCCAGCTTTCGGGCGGGCAGATGCAGCGCGTCGCCATCGCCCGCGCCTTAATCAACGATCCCGAGATTGTGCTGGCTGACGAGCCGACCGGCGCCTTGGACTCAACGACATCCGTACAGGTCATGGATTTGCTCAAGGATGTTTCGCGCGATCGTTTGGTCATCATGGTCACGCACAATCCCGAGTTGGCATACAGGTACGCCACGCGCATCGTCACACTGGCGGACGGCAAGATCACCGACGATTCAGATCCCTTTGATGCTGCCGAGGCCGCACGTCGCGAGGCCAAGCCCACGCGCAAAACCTCGATGAGCTTTGTGACGGCGCTGGGGCTTTCTGCCCGAAACCTCATGACCAAGAAGGGCCGTACGGCCATGACTGCCTTTGCAGGTTCGATTGGCATTATTGGCATCGCGGCGATTCTGGCGCTCTCCAACGGCGTAAACGGCTACATCAAAAAGGTCGAGGAGGACACGCTCTCAAGCTACCCGCTTACGATTTCCAAACAAGATTACGACCTGTCGTCTATGATGGGCGGACAGGGGGGCACGGATGATGACTCGCCTGAAAACGTGGATTCGTCCGACGACAGTGCCGGCGGCAAGGCTAAGGGAACCGATAAGATTCCTGTGGTCACGGCCGTAAAGGATATGTTTGCGAGCGTTAAGTCCAACGACATGACGAGCTTTAAGGCATGGCTCGATGCCGGTGGCGACGGCATCGATAAAGAGGTCAACGCCATTCAGTACGGCTACGGTGTATCGCCGGTTGTCTATCGTGCCGGCAAGGGCGATGAGAAGCCTGTCCGGCTGGTGCCCAACGCCATGACCGAGGCCATGAGCGGAGGCGCGAGCTCGGCGGCAACAGTGAGCATGGAATCCATGGGAACCTCGGTCTTTAACGAGATGATTGACGACCAGAGCCTGCTCGACAGCCAGTACGATGTCGTCGCCGGTCATTGGCCCACGTCTGCTAACGAAGCCGTGATGGTGCTTTCGAGCCGCGGCACGGTGGGCGACTATACGCTCTATAGCATCGGTGTGCTGGATATCGATGAGCTCAACGATCTGGTAAACAGCGCTATGACGGCTGACGGTGGGGTCGAAACGCCCGAGACCGGCACCGACTTTACCTACGACGATGCGCTGTCTACCACGTTTAAGGTGTTGTCGCCGGCCGATGCCTATCGCAAAAACGAAGAGACCGGCATGTGGACTGACATGTCTGGCGATGCCGACTTTATGACGGCCAAGGTTGCCGACGGTATTGACGTGCGCATTGTGGGCGTGGTGCGACCTAACGAGACGGCCAACGCGAGCGCATTGACTCCGGGCATTGCCTACACGCATGCGCTGACTCGCCAGCTTATGGAGCGCGCTGCCGATTCGCAGATCGTGCAGGAGCAGCTTGCCCACCCCGAGACGGATGTCTTTACGGGCAAAACTTTCGATGAACTGCAGGGCGAGGCCAAGCAAGGCGTGGATCTGGGCAGCATGTTTAGTGTGGACGAGGCGGCGCTGAAGAGTGCGTTTTCGTTCGATACATCTGTGCTCTCGGGTGCAGCCGGCGGTATGGACCTGTCGGGTCTTGATTTGTCCGGGTTGGATATTGACCTTTCGGGCGTAGGCAAGGATATCGACTTCAGCGACATCATGGCCAAAGCGCCGGCTCCAGATTTCTCGGGCGTCTTTGACGGTCTGGAGCTCACGCCCGAGCAAATGCAGCAGGTGGGAACGCTTGCCAACCAGCTGTTTGAGGGCTTTTTGCAGTCTGATCAGTTTAAGGCGCTGTCGTCCGAAGATCTTAAGGACGCATCAAAGCTCGCTGCCGCATTCTCGACGTATCTTGAGCATGATGCCGCGGCACAGCAATGCCTGGCTCAATTGAAGGCGCTCGGCGGCGATGCCCTGGCAGAGCGTCTCCAGCAGGCGATGACCGACTATGTGCAAAAACAGCTGGCTCCGTATCTGCAGCAGGCAATGCGCCAGGTAACCAAGACAATCAGCGACCAGATTGCGACAACTGTATCGTCCCAGCTTAAAGCAGGTGCGGCGGGGCTCATGGGACAGATGGCTACGCAGATGTCTTCGAGTTTTGCCAACCTGGCGAGCGCCATGCGCGTGGATGCGAGCGCCTTTGCCCGCGCCATCCATTTCAACATGGACGCCGAGGACCTGAGTTCGCTCATGATGAGTTACGCCAAGGCGTCGAAGCTCACCTACGACAACAATCTGACCACGTTGGGCTATGCGGATGAGGCAGACCCCATTTCGGTCAAGATTTTCCCGCGTGACTTTGAGGCCAAAGAGCGCGTACTCGACCATATCGATGCGTACAACAAGCAGGTCAAAGCCGCTGGCCACGATGATCGGGCAATTACGTACACAGACTACATGGGCATCATCATGGGTTCGGTGACCGACATTGTGAACACCATCAGCTTGGTGCTCATCGCATTCGTGAGTATCAGTTTGGTGGTGAGCTCCATCATGATCGGCATCATCACCTACATCAGCGTGCTGGAGCGCAAAAAGGAGATTGGCATCCTGCGCGCGATCGGCGCGTCAAAGCGCAACGTGGCCAACGTATTTAATGCCGAGACCTTTATCGAAGGCCTCATTGCCGGCGTCTTTGCCATTGTCGTCGTGGTGGCCGTGAGCTTTCCGGTTAATGCCTGGGCGCTTGCGGCCAAGCAGGTGCCCAACCTGATGAGCCTGCCCGTTCAAGACGCGCTGATGCTCATTGTAATTTCGGTGCTGCTGACGGTCGTTGCCGGCCTGCTGCCTGCTCGCAGCGCATCCAAGAAAGACCCTGTGGAAGCCCTACGCTCCGAATAATGTGACAAAGGGACAGTCCCTTTGTCACATTGGGGGCCCAATTACCGTTCGGCACGTTAAGGGTCCCCGCTCCCCGCTTAACACTTGACGAAGAATCTCCATCTTTATATACCTATCGGTAGGCATATAGGTTGCATTGCCGATAGAAACGGAGTAACCATGACTCTCATCGCACCAGCCGAAAAGGACCGCCCCCGTGAGAGCGGCGCATTTGCTTGGATTGTCGTTATTGCGCTCGGTTTAATGTCTGCGGGAACAACCGGCACCTACAGCATCATTGCCGGCTCATTCATCGCTCCTGTATGTGAAGACCTGGGCTTTGACTACACTTCTTTCTCTTTCTATTTCACCGCGATTCTTCTTGGCCTTGCGCTTGGGCTTCCGCTTTTGAGTCGTTTCATTCCAAAAGTAATCGGCAAACCATGGCATATTTGCGTTGAACTCGTCCTTATTGCCGCCGGCGCCGCAATGGCGTTCTACACCGAGGTCTGGATGTTCATCGTCTCCGCCGCAGTGATCGGCATCTGCTTTTCGTTCACAACGGGTGTCTGCATGTCCGATGTCATTGACCAATGGTTCAGTAAATCGTCTGGTCTTGCCATCGGCCTTGCGTGGGGCGTTAATTCTCTCTGCACGCTGCTATTGAGTCCTGTCATTACACTGGTCATCGAGCAGCAAGGCTGGCGTACGGGTTACATCGTACTTGCGGCCGTTTCTGCAGCCATGATATTGCCCACAAGCGCATTTATCATTCGCCTTAAGCCTTCTGATCGCAATATGCTTCCGTACGGAGAGACTACCTCCGAAACCCATGAGAGCTACAGCGCCGATGAAAAGGAAGATGTCTCTTCGGGCATGGCGCTCCGCGATGCCGCGAAAACGCCATCTTTTATTCTCTGCGCCCTTCTGCTCTGCGTGGCGCAACTCACCTGCTGCATGAACCAGCTGTTCCCGACCTATGCAAGCGAGGTCGGCTTCAATCCCATCGTGGGAAGCCTAATGGTTTCGGCGGCTTCGCTCTCCGATATTTTCCTAAATCCCTTCGTAGGCAAAACATGCGACAAGCTCGGTGCTATTAAAGCAACGGTCGCATGGACGGGAGTCAGCATTCTTTCATTCCTACTTCTCATCTTTGGCGGAAGCAACGAGACCGTTTCCATCATCGCGGCCGGCGTAAACGACGTCATGTTCGCCATCGTTGGAACTGCAATGCCGATGATTCTCCTCTCGCTCTTCGGATCACGCGATTTTGGAAGGATCTATTCGATTATTTGCTCAGCGGGCTATGTTGTCGGAGCTTTCGGAATGCCAGTCATGATGAAGGTTTACGGTATGGCAGGGTCTTTCCAAGGAGTATTCGTCTTCTGTATCATCTGCAACCTTCTGATTGC
>CABUDZ010000021.1 GCA_902490445.1 uncultured Collinsella sp. | reverse complement strand
AGCATGTCAGTCTTCCGCGTACTTTCCAGCTTTCCACTTAACATTCCAGCTTTCCACTTAACTTTCCAGCTTTCTACCCAGCTTTCCACCTTAAGTGTTAAGTTAAGTGGGAAGTTGGAAAGCCTGGTGGAGGGGTCGGGAGAGCTAAAACACCTTTCTCCAACGGCGGCTGGACAGTTAGTTCAGATACGTATTTTTCTATGCTGATAAAGCTGCGCTATGGTCCCCGGAGAGGGTTCTTTGGCGACTCATTGCACGCAAATCGAGCCCAGATAGCTACCGAATCCTAGTTTTGAGCCCCTTTCTTCCCCAAAACGAGCGCCGGATGCGCCTGCTGCGGTCTGGAATTATACGTATCTGAACTAACTGTCCAGCGGAGTCCAAGACTGGGATCGCGCAGACTAGAAAGGGGGCGGCAACCGGGTGGTTGCCGCCCCCTTTGCGAAGCCAGTTGGCTTCGGAACTAGTGGTCGATGCCGTTGAGGTTCACCCTCGTGAGCGTGTAGGTCACATAGTCGGGCGATTGAGGCTTTGCGCTCGCCACGTCACCCTTGACCAAGCTCGCTGTCATCACCAGACGATAGTTCGCGTAGAACTGCTCACGCTGTTCAACCTGCGTGTTGACCTTAACGGTAAAGGGCAGGCTAAACGTCGTATTACCGTTCTTCGTTTTGAACTTGCCGTTCTCCTTCGAGTCAGTGAAGGTGATCGTGCTACCGGAGGGAGCGACCGCGGCAAGCTTACTCTCCGTCACTGTTACGTAGTTGGAGATATCATCCGTTACGCTCTCATACGTGCCGTCGGTTCCGCGGCGCTGAAGCGCGAGCGTGTACACAACAGAGTCTGCGTTCGCAATTGCCTCGGCGGCGTTGCTGAGTCCACCCAGTTCATACGTGGCACCCAGACCAATCGTGCCATTCGCGATCGGACGCAGGTCGTCCACGTTAATACCAAGCTGCGACTTATCTGGCGCAGAAAGCGTAATGGTCGTATCACCCGTGTCCATGCGATAGTACCCGACGTTACCGCGCTTCGTCTGCGTCAGGCTCGAGGTATTAAGGCCTTCCTTACGCGTCGAAAGCTTGGCGGTATAGGACATCTTGGTACAGGCGTCCTCGCCAGACTGCTTGGACAGGGAGATGACCTTGTTGCAGCCGTCCGGCGTAAGGCGAATCTCTTCCACAGCCGTGCGCACGGTAAAGGATCCGCCCGTTGCACGCTTGCGGATTCTGGCGAGGTCACAATCGAGCTTGAGCTTCAGCGAGTCATCGCCCGTATCCGTCACGGTCTGCGTGAACGCAGGCGTCGAAGAATCACACTTCGCCCAATCTTCGCCATCCCACTTATAGTTCTGATTGTCGATGGCAACATAGAATTTAGCGATCGCCGAGGTTCCGCTCGGGAAACTACTCACCCCCGTCAGGGTATTGTTGGCGCCATACTTGCACAGTGACGTATCGAGCTGATAGAACAAAGAGTCCGAGTCAGCATAGCTCTGACTTGGGTTAAACGTAATCGTGTCGGTAACGTCAAGAGAAAGAACGTAGGCGGCGCCGTCCGTCGACTTCGAAACCGGAGTGCGCGCCTCCGGCTTCCCGTCGTTAACTTCCTGCCCGTAATTGGACAAGATGCTGTATGTCGATGCCGTACCGTTTTGATTATCGTCGCCACCGGTGCGCAAGACGTGATGCAGATTCCAAGATATGCGGCCACCCGAAGAATTCGAGTCAATAGACGAAGCCGTAAAACCGTTGATACTAGCTTGCGTCACGCCGTCGCCCGACTTGGGCACGTTGACAACTAGGTAGACGCTCTCCGATGCACGCTTCTCTCTGCCGGTATCCTTCTCCTTAGGTACCTTTAGCGTATAGCGGCTGTTGCTGGGAACGTCAGCACCCGCAACCTTAAACAGCGTCCACTTGCCATCGAGTTTCGCTTTAGCGGTCGCCTCTGCCTCGTTATCACACACGGTCCATGTGCCGGCGCCATCCTGTGTGGCCGACACATCCAAAATCTCGCTCAGCCATCGCTCCTGATATGGATTGCCCGCAGAATCCTTAAAGCCGTCGTTTCCGCTCAGGGAAACGCTCGTTGCTCCGCCTTCGCCCACCGTATAGTGATACTCTCTGCCACCGGCCCGGCCGTCAACGTTCGCATCGATGAGCGTAAGCTGGGTGCCCTGGGGCAACCTTCCGTCGGCACCATTGAAGAGGATGCTCTTACCGAGCCCCTTCATCGAGCCGCCAGCAGCCATATAGCTGTCCCAGCCAAAGTCGACTTCCTTCCCATTGGCAGAATTGTATGTCCAGGTAAGCAGACCCGTCATCGGCTCGCCAAAGCTCGTAAGCACGTGTGCATCTTTTCCAAGGTTAGCGTAGTCTTTTTCTTTAAATTTGGTGCCGTAATCATACGTTGCAGCGAAATCAATCTCGAGCTTGCGCTTAACGACGATCGGCACCTGAACGTTGTAGCTCTGACCCGCCTCGGTAAAGGTAACGGTCAGGAGCGTAAAGCGGCCCTTGCCGTTGTCCCAATCGGAGCTTGGGCTAAACGACATATTGTTCTTGCCGTTGTTCACTACGCGAAGCGTGGGATTGTTCGACGCGTCATCGTCCTTAACGAACACACCATCCTTGAGTTGGAAAACATCTGCTTTGGCCGTCACGTGCGGATTGGTGCCATTCTCGTTATTCAATCTGCAAGCGTCAGAGAAGCCGCCGTTCGTGATGATGTTTAGATAGCTCTTGGCCGTCGTATTATCGGTACCCGAGATCACCAAAACGGGAAAATCCGTTGCAACCTTGCTGTCGCTTGCATCGTTATTCGCATTGAACATGCTCGCCACGGATTTGGCGTTATAGCTCGACGTATTTTGATAGGCGCCATCGTCATTGATGCCGCCGATGTTGGTGTAGGTATAACGGTTGGCAACGCCGGGGCTCGACGGATTCTGGATGGCCGTGGCAAGGCCAACGTTCATGCCGTCGCCGAACAGATAACGGCCGGCCGTGTCAGCATCGGAGGCGCGCACAACAAGGCCACTCGTCGGACTCGTCGTGACGTAGGGCGAAACGGCCACCGTCACATTGCCGTTCGCAGCATCGTTGCCATACAGTGTCGCGCCCTTGGCATCGGAAAGCTTGTCTTCATAGGCAGCAAATGCGATGTATGACTTTTTGTTCACTTTTTTAAGGTCGTCGGTGCCGGAAGAATTGCGCATCAGCTTGAGCGATTCACTCGCACTGTTTGGTCTAATGGCAATTCCTGCGACAAAAACGTTGACGAGATCAGCGGATGAACTATTTCCGAACAAATAGCCCTGGCTAGTTTGCGCCCCAAAGATATTGCGATCCATGAGCACATTTACGAGCCTAAATGAGCCACGGCCATCGCCAGACACGCCACCAGAACAACTTCCCAGCGATGAGTTCCATGCAGCGTTCTTGCTACCGGTAAAGTTATTCTCGCCAATGGTCGAGTTCAAAAGCGTGACAGAGTTCGCCGTGTTACCGATCGAGCCAACAACACCACCAGAATACGAACCATCGACGACCAGTCCAGTGATAGTTGAATTCTTGACCTCGAGGGCACACCCACCTTTCAGATCACCGATTAAACCGGCAGAGCACTCACGAGCACCAAGATAGATGTCTTTTATTACACAGCTATCGAACTTAAATGCACCGCCCGAAGCTGCTTCGCCGACTGCACCAGCAACGTACTTAAGATTATTCGATCCTCTAACACCAAATACCGTTTTATTCTGCACGTCGCCATGGATGCACAGATTGTAGACAGACACGATTCCATTTTCGGACCTTCCGATAAGGCCGCCGGTCCCCTCGGTCGCGCTCGATGCTGCCGGCTGAAGCGTGACATTGCTGATCTCCGCCTTTCCGGCACCCTGCGAAGGCGTTCCAGCGTCATCGGTGTTCACCAGGAAACCACCTCCGGCAAGACCCACGATACCGCCGGTCCTTGCGCTGGCAGCAGTTGACATAATTGTGGAACTCTCGGCAATAGGCATATTCGTTTTTGCCCAAACGCCACCAGCGGAATTTTGGTTCAGCTTGCCGACGAAGCCGCCGACGTTTTGCACGCCAGAAATGTCCATGTTGCTATAAGAGCAATCGTAAAGCTTGACCGGAGAATAGCGCGTGTTCGAATTTGAGGTGTCGTTACGATTCACCAGCAAAGTTGTATCTTTATCAGTCCTGCGGCTACCATAGCCGGATGCGCCGAGCAATCCGCCAACGTTATTGGGGCCATTCACCCTGCAGCTATTCGTGGTAATTCCTGCATATTTGCCGTAATCTGCCAGCGAGCTCGCGTTCGCCGTAGTACCCGCAAGCAGACCGACGCCAACCTGCTCATTACCCGCACCACTGGAGGCGCCGGCTGCATTGATATACGTAAGAGAAATATTGCAGTCATCGAACTTTAGGTTCTGGACGGTATAGCCGCCGTTGCCCGTAGCAGCAGCGCCGTCCGTTGCCGGAGTGCCGATGCTATCCAACACGTTGGTCGAGGTATACGTTACGGTACCAAAGAGAGCGCCCACTCCGGTGAGTTTGTAATTATCATCGGCGTACTCCGTGACCCCATATACCTTGCTGGCCTCTTTGCTACCGACCTTAATTGTTGCACCGTTACCGTTGATGCACGCAACAAGCGGCACGATGCGATCGCGGTCGGCGCCCTTACCGGATGCGCATGCGTTTGAGTAGTAGCGGCCCGAAAGACCCGTGTAACCCGTGCCATAAGTAGTCATGTCGTAGGTTTCACCCGCTTTGAACTGCAAATCCATTCCCGAGACCTGCGCGGCGCAGATGTTACCCGTCTGCCACGTTGCGTATTTCTTTACTAGGTAGGGGGAGTTAACGCCCGAGCCATCGCCTGCGTAGCCAAGCGCGTTACCCTCTAACTGGATACCGGGGCTTTTCATGTCATCGCTTATCGCATTAGCAAAGTCTTCAGCGGCACTCGCCGGCCTTCCAACATGTGTATAGCTCGCGTTGCGAACTTTGCCGTATTGCTTGTTGCCGAATTGGTACACTCCCTTTGCGTTGTTGCCGCCCATGTAGGCACGCGAGCCCGCATACGTTCCATACGCATCGTTCGTGGTATTCGTATTCGCCGAACCGCCGGCCGCACCGCTGCTGATGATGGCCGAGAGTACGAGCAGTCCCTGCGAGTCATTGACGGTTGTGGTTATCGCAGAGCTATTGGCGTCGTCTCCCCTATAGCGGCCCTGCGTCGCATCCGTCTTGATGCACCCCGTCTTCGAAGTATCCAGATTGTTCACCTTGTAGTTACGATCAGTGTTGTCGAGACTCTTATCATCGGTAAGCTCGCTGAACGCATAGCCGTCGATCACGCGGCCAACATATGGGTTGTCGTAGAGAGAAGCGCCAGCGCTATGCCAGTCGTTAAGGGCACCGTCGCCGCGGGAAGAGTTGCGGAAGATGACGCCGCCACCCGCAACAGCACCAACGTAGCCGCCAACGGGCACAAGGTGCGCGCCGCCATTATCGCCTGCTGCCCCAGCAACGCTAAAGCCGCCAGACGCTTTCACCGACACGCCATCGATGATATTGTCACCGCCCATGATGCAACCGATCACGCCGCCAAAAAACGCGCCCGGCACGCCAGAGGCGTCTTTATTCTTATGTGCAATAGAGGCCGCCTTGCCCTAGTATTCAATGTTCAGATTACTCACAACGCTACCGTAGCTATACGGGATCAACCCAGAAAGCGCACCTGTGTCCTTGGAGTTGTGGATCTTGATAGTCGCCTGCGTAGCTGCCTGCGACGAGCCCCTCAGATTACCAACGATAACGCCACGGAACGGGTAATCTTTATTACCCAAGCCCTGAAAAACGGCAGCGTCCAGCTCAAGCGTGTCAGTGCTTTCCCCCTTGTCGTTCTCCGGCTCGATGCTGTAGTAGGCACTCTGGAGATAGCTGTGCATCGTCGTATCGTCAAGCGTGTCATTGGGGTCGATGTCGTTCCCGATCATTCTCACCCATGTTTTGCTCGCCTGCTTGTAGACGTACGTCACTTCATTACTAGCATCCTTGCTGGACGAGCGGCGCTGGCATAGCGTTTCCTGATCGGCCGCAATCGTAACTTCCCAGCCGTCGCTTGGATTCTGAGTATTGATGTACTCAGCAACCGTGTTGAGCTCCGTTGCCTTGGTTATGGTATAGGGATCACCATAGGTGCCGCAGCCTGTCGTAAGCTTGGGCACGCGCTGGTTAACTTTGATTTCATGGTATTGGACTTTGTTTTCGTTGACATTGCCCTTTTTCACATACGGGAGATAACCACCGAATTGCGGAGTATCCGCATTTGCCTCTTTGTTGTCAACGGTGACGAGGCCAGCGCGGGTCCCATAGGTGCTCTCGTTGTAGTACCAGAGTTGCTTACCAGAGTATTCGCCCTTCGAGTCGATCTCGCTGCCGAATGTGACCTTATCGTTTGTCTGGTCATCCTTTATAAAGGTATACACCGCCGAGCCGGTCTTCCCCTCGCCGTAGCCAAAGCTCTCAAGCAAGCTTGCACGGGTAAAGATGGCGTTGTTCGTAGCACTCGGCACGTTGATGGTACCAAACGTCGCCGTAACCTGGTCGGCACTCGAACCCACGCCCAGTCTTCCAAAAAGTGAGGTTGCCACCTTGGTGTTGCGGCCGTATCCCGTAGCCGTGATGTTCTTCGCGCTCAGGTTCACGTACGTCTGCATCTCGTTTATAAGCAGAGGCATATAAGCATCAGCGCCCGTGGCCTCACTAGCGCCATCGACGGTCAAATTGTTGAGCGTAAGGCCATCAATCGAGATTTTTCTAATAGTGGTGGTCGTGCCATTGTTAGACCCATACACGTAGCGACACACCAGCGCGCCCGAAGAGCTTCCACCCGCGGCGGCAATATCATTCTTGCTTCTCCCGTCATTGACAACGGGCCCAACAGTGCCACCCAAAGTGACGGCATTCACCGTAAGATCGCCATTTGCCACCGTTCGGAAAAGACCGCAGTGCATGTTCTCGTGCTGGGTAGCAGCAGAGTTCAGCTTGTTGCTTTTCTGCTCGGCCTTGATGTCGGAGTAATGGAAGGTGATGGTCGCATTACCAACCGTCACCTTTCCGTTCGGCTGGGTGGGATAGTAACTATAGCCCGTCAAATCAATTTCGACGCTTCTGCCGCTTTCGCCGCCGATGGCCACGGCGTCGTTGAACGCTTGCGGCACAATCATCGAGCGAATTGCGGCTGGAGCATAGCGATAAGCAGACCATAAGAGCAGCTTTTCCGCCGTATCGATTTTGCTAATTATGGAGCTGCCTTGCCCAAGTGCCGCATAGGCTTTGTCGAGGTTGTAGTAATACCTCGTCCAGGCATTCGTGTTGTGGTTCTTGCCGAAATCGGAACGGTTGCGATAGCTGTTGTCGTTTCCCGGCTCTCCGCTCATGTCGAGCTTGCCGTCATTAACGCCGTCTTTGGTATGAAGCGAAACGACGACATTCCATTCGCCGTCCATGAGTTTGCTGGCGTCTTTATTTCCATAGGCAGGCCTCGTGCTGTTGCCGACCCATTCATCAAACGAAGTAGCATTGTCGTTGCTTTTGATTGCCGTGTTGTTGATTTTCACGCCATTGCCCGCAGCAACACCATTGACCTTATATGCAGTGTCCCAACCCGCCTTGTTCTCCAGATACAAGCCGCTATAAGTTTCCACTCCATATGTTGTGGAATTCTCCGTCCTACCGCCTCGACCGATGAGCAGACCAAGCGTTGTAGCGCTCTCGGCATTGATGGTTGCACCAGAAAGATCGATGGCATAGTTGTTGATAACCCAGTGACCGCTGGCTGCATATACGAGCCCGCCGAGTTCACCTGAGCTGTTTGCTGTTATGGAAGCGTTGTTCGTCTTGAGAGCATACGTGCTGTCGCTGGTGTTTGCGCTATCCCCGATGGTGACAACCGTATTGCCCCAGCTGTAGCCCAAAAGACCGCCAGCGCCGTTCTTCGCGTCACCGTTCTTGCCAACGGTCATGCTGAACGAATTGAACGTAAGTCCTGTGATGTTGACGTTGGTCGTATTCGCCGCGGTGCCCTGAGTGATGCAGCCGATAAGGCCGCCAATCTGGGATTTCTTATTGCTCGCGCTGTCGCCCGCGGTAATCGCATTTTCGCTCGCGGTCGCGTCACCGACCTCGAGACTCGTCACGTTGACGATAGCGACAACGTCCGCCACATAACCGATAGCGCCGCCAATGCGCGTGTTGCCGTTGAGGGTAGCGCCCGTTTTGACGGTCGCTTGCGCCTTCGTGCTGCCACTTATGTTGCTGCTGCCGAAAGTAACGGTTCCACCACCCCTCACGCTACCAGCAATGCCGCCAATGTTGACATCGTTGCCGAACGTATCATCGCAGGTGATTTTCGGCTTGCACGTAACGCCGCTGAGCGTTGTCTTGCCAGTGATAGTTGCCGCAAGCGAGCCAGCGTCGACGCCTAAGCCGTTATCGAACTTCATAACGCCATCGACGGTGAGGTTATTCACCGTCGCGCCACCGCCGATAGCGGCAAAGAGGCCCAGACGGCTGTGCCGGTAAATCTTGCCGTTGCCTTCAGTCGAATCGTTTGCGCCAAGCGCATTGCCGTTGCGCGTACCGTAAGGTTCGCCAATCGCCAAGGTAACGGTATGATGGTTGCCCTCGACAGCCCCTACGAAGGCATTAACTTGCCCGGACCCATCACATGCAAGACCTTCAAGGCCTGTACCTCGCAGGTCAATGTCGGAAGTAATTGAGATAGCATTCCCACTATTACCATACCAGCTCGTAATATTAGCCGTGCCGATGCCGAATACACCGCCAAAGTAGCCGTTCGTTTGGACCGTCATGGCAATGCATGCGAATGTATCCGCATCATTAATGAGGTATGTACCCGACTTCCCGTCACCATTTTGGGACCGTAGCTGATAACCCCAAGAGTAGCCAGCACTGCTGCCAGCATCTGGAGCACCACTCAGATTGCACAACGGCTGATAAAAGGTGCTTTCATCAAGTTTAATAAGATCCTTGCTGAGCTTGCCCTCCTCTCCGGTCAGGCGGATAACCTGGTTATAGGTCAGGTCATCGATCCTCGCCGCAGCAGGACGTTTGTAAAGCCAATAATTATCGTTCGTTGCCTCAGCATCCGAGCCTGAACCTAGAGCAAACACCAATGGGGCGCATCCATCCAAGGATCTAAGAATTTGGCTGGTATTACCGTTGGCCTCGAGCTTGCAATCGGATAAATCGGTAGTCCCACGCAAGCGCAAGACGCCGTTCCATGCCGAACCCACAATTCCGGCACCACATGCGATTGATTCGTTTTTATCAGTTTCAACGCGAACGTCCCCGCAGTCCAGAATTCCAAAACGCGAACGCCCGCCCACGCTATAGCCGCTATCCAAGGCGCCAACAACACCGCCAAACCCGCAGTTCTTTCCATTGGCTTTTGGAGAATGGCACGTGACGTCCGCGCCGTCAACGATTACAACGCCTCCAGTATTGTTGCTCTTTGCCACCCAGCCGACCAGGCCTCCTGCCAGTCGCGGCGCGACGCTGCATGTAGTATCAACCGAACAGCGGTTGCCCGCGGCACCCGTCTTTATATGAAGGGTGTTGTTCGACTTCTCTGTGTTGGTCACATCCTGAACTCTACCGACCAGACCGCCATAGATGGAGCTGGAGCCCGTCACCAGTTTGCTAGTATACGAGCCACCTGATATTGCGACATCGCCGTTCGTTGTGTCCAGGAGACCGAACACGCCGCCCGCGCCCGTGTCCCCACTTTGGCCAAGATTCACGCCCTCGCCCGTATCGATTTGGTCGTTGTTGGCAAACTCGACCGGGCCGGCAAAACTAACGTCGCCGATGAAGCCGCCGGAACTTTTGCTGTTCGCATCGCCGACGTTGGCGGGACAGGTGAACTTCTTGTTGTCCGCGCCCAGCGCGAGCCTGGTCGCCTTACCGATGAAGCCGCCACTGGCGGTGGTGCCCTTGACGGTGAGCATGTGCAGGTCGAGAGCCTCCGTGACGTTGACTGTGGCGCCTGTGTTCGAACCGACGAGACCTGCGACACCACCGGCGGAACCGCTTGCAGACTGAACGGTAGCAGCGGGAACATTAAGGGTGCCGACGTTCAAAGTCGCGCCATCCTCGACCGTGCCTACGAGCAGACCGGCATTACCGGAGCTCGTCTCGACGACACCGCCCGCGGCAAGGCTAGCGGGAAACTTAACAGACCCCACCGTAAAGGTTCCGCTCTTGACTGTATTCGCTAAAAGACCGATGTTTCCCGCTGCATTTACGTTGAGCTTCTCGAGAGAACCGGCAGGGCCATAGGTGACCTCTGTAGTAAGGTCACCCATCGCCTCACCCAAAAGGGGCGCCGTCAGAGCGGAAGTCGTATCCGTCCCGCCGGTACCTACGGGATCTGCGATGTTGACCACAGCGTTGAGCGTCTTGCCCCCACCGCTGACCTTCGTAGCGACCATCGGTGCGCTATAGCTAGTCGCGCCTACCCACTTTATCCTGACCGTTTTGTTTTGGTCAGACAGCTTGAGGTTATTAAAAACCGTCCGATCAGTCGTAAGCTCGACGGGACTATCAACGTCCCTATAGATCCTGCCTTCAAACGGACATTCATCACTGCCAAGACCCTGGAAAGACATGCCGTTATTAGCCGACTCGGTGAGCTTCGCATCGCCCGTGATGATAACCTTGATCTGCGCATCATAGTAAAGCGAAGCGTCGGCGTTAGACAGGACGGCGAACGCCTCCGACGACTTGACATCGAGGCTTCGGATTCCGCTCTCGTCGTCTTTGCGCACGATGCTTTCCGCGCCGTTCTTCTCGAGCAGCTCGACGAGCTTATTCAAATCCGTGATCGTCGCACCCGCCTGGGCATCAGCGTCCTCCGAAGTCGCATCATCGGCATCTTGCTCGGCGTCGTCAGCGGCGGCATCGTCAGCGGCATCGTCGCCTTCCGTCTGGTCGCCCGTGGAATCGGAACCAGTGGCGCTATCGGTGGTATCGCCTGCTGCAGCGTCATCCTTCACCGCGTCATCCCCAGCACTGTCGCTGTCGGCGCCGGCATCACTCGACCCAGACCCGATCGTGACATCGCCGTTGGTCTCGCCGCTCTCGGCAGTATCCAACGCCTTCGCAGATGCGGCAGCAATCTCGTTCGAGATGTTCTGCCAGCCTGCCGCCACAGCAGCCACCGTGGGCGAGCATGCTTGGAGCACCATGACCACCGTCATGAACTCTGCGAATATGCGCTTTGCCGTTCTCATCGATTCCGTACCTCTTATCCTAAAACTCCGCTTCCAGAGTTATCGAGTCTCCGTCGCGCCCGTCAGAGTAGTTCCGCTCACGCTAATGTCCAGGTCGCCCCAGCCACCGGGCGTTTTGCCGTCCGCTCGGTAAAAGTTGACGACCATCGAACCCGGCTCCATGGTGAACGTAGCCTTGCGAGCTGCAGCATCCACCGTCGCGCTATGGTTGGTCTCAAAGAACGGGTCGATCTCCACGTTCTCCCCCCACGTGAGCGTGACGTTTGCCAGTGCGCCCGTAACCGTCACGCGGTAGTTGTATGCGGCGTAATCAGCAAACTTGCCAGCCTCATCGACCAGCGCGCCCTCAACCGCAGCGGTCTTGACCTCGGCCCTCTTTGACGGCACGACTTTCGCCGCCAGACAGGCTAGCTCGGTGCCGGGGCTCTTCTCCGATACGACCGTGGCCTTAATCACAAAGTATGCTTGTCCCAACTTAGCCTCGGGGAAGGTCACGGTGTAGTCGTTCTTGGTAGGTTGATTCTCCGGAAGCGTGACGCTGCTACCGGGCTGGGGCGCATAGCTCCACGTGGCGCCATCGAGCCCGTGCCCCTCGACCGTCAAGGTGTATGTCACATTTTTGTCGTTGCAGAAGTTGCTGTTGCCCAGCAAGTAGTTGTAGATGCTAAAGGTAAAGTTGCACTGCCCGTTGTTGGGATACACCGTAACGGAGCGCTGGGCACGGGCGAGCTCGTCGGGGCTAGGCGCACTCATATAGCCCGTGAGCAAATCGCTTGCAAATAGGCTCTGCGCAGTGCCCGTTGCGGCGACGGACTTTAGAAATCCGTTGGCGGTGTAGGCGGAATAGGTAAAGTAGCCACCCGTCACGAGCGCCACGGCGCAAATAAGTGCGATTGCCGCCACAACCAGCTTGTTCTTGACTAGGCTCTTGCTTTTTGCCAGCTGCTCGCGCTCGGCATCCTGCTGTTTCTCTTGCTTCTCCATGTGCGCCCCCTCTCCTACTTGCCGCTCGCGTTGCGCGCGATCAGGTAAATCACGTCGGTCTCTTTGGCGCTCTCGTCCCACGAAAGCTTGATGATAAAGTTAAGCGTGTCATTGCCAGTCGAGTTGTCGAGTGTCTTAGCGTTGAGGTCGCCTTTGCCGAATTTCTTGTATCGGTAGAGCGGGCGCGCGTTGCGCTGGACGTTTTGATAGTCCTTGAATGTAGGGTCGCTTGCGCCCTCGCCCGGCACGGCTGCCAGACCGTCGTTCTCCTTGTTGATATATTCGAAGCTCGTCAGCAGGTTCTCTCCGGTTGCTTTCCAGCTATAAGATTTGCCGTCTGCGGTACCGCTCACGTCGGGCGTCTGGAGCGCAGACGTGTTCTCGGCTCTGTACAGCTCAATAGTGAGACCCGTAATGTTGGTCGTATTCGCAAGCTGCAGCTCAAAACCGTCACCGCCCGTCTGCACGCAAAACGGGCGCTTGAGCGTCACCGTGTTGCCGGTCTTGGTATCGCCGTATTCGGGGTTGTAGCTCAGGTCGACCTGCTCTGTTGCCGTAGCGTTGGGGCCCAGCACTTTGAGCTCCGCCGGCTCCTTGATCTTGCCAACGGTGGAGCCGCGATTGGCATCGACGAACCATCCGAGCGTCAATCCCAGCAACACGAGAAGCACGGCCACCAGACCCACGATGGCCAGGGATTCGCGACGGTGGTCGCTCACCCAAGCCTTGATGCGCTCGATGCGGCCAGCCGGACGCGCTTCGCCGTGCGAGCCGAACCCGTTGCCGCCGGGGTTTGCCGCTCCTTCGTTGTGTTTGATATCGCCCTGCTCGCGGGCATTAAGCTGCTCGTCCATTTATTTATCCGCCTCCTTGGCGGTGAAGCGCACGCGAATGTACTTGACGTTCTTGCCGATAATCTCGTCGGCGTTGTTGTAGTAGCTGGCGCAGGTTTCCACATCCGCAGAGGACATGCCGGCTC
This sequence comes from uncultured Collinsella sp., assembly GCA_902490445.1. Taxonomy (GTDB): domain Bacteria; phylum Actinomycetota; class Coriobacteriia; order Coriobacteriales; family Coriobacteriaceae; genus Collinsella. The sequence continues at coordinate 11,538 of CABUDZ010000021.1, read as the reverse complement.
CGACAGGCGGAACCGCGCTAGGCGCCTGACCTGGCACGCTCGTGCTATCGGCGCGGAAATAGCGCGCGTGGTTATTGTTGATGTCGCCGACGAGGGTTGTGTATCCCCCCTCGTCGCCTGTGTTAGCGAAAAGGTTGCCACCGTAGCCGGCGTTGCCCGTGCGAACATAGCTCTTGAACTGTTCCGGCCAAATCCAGTAGAGGGTTTTGGTGACGGTTTCGGTCGTGCTATTTGAGTCCGCAGCGTAAAAGCTCGACTTTGGGATGGTAAAGCTCTGCGTAATGACGGTGACGCTGGCCCCGTCCTGGGTCACCGTGGTGGTCGTGGGGACCAGCGGATTCGAGTAAAAGCCAGAGGCATCTTTGCCCTGAAAAACCAGGATATGACCGCGCACCAAATCTTTAAGCGAGTTGATGATCTCTTCGTTTTTCGATGCATCCGCAGCAGTGCCGCCCGTGCCCGCAACGCTCGTCTGAACAGAAATTTCCCAGGTCATCTCCACCGTGATATCGTGCAGGTCATTGCAGAGCGGCCTGACGTTGAGCTGGAGCTGGCCGGCCGACCCCGGAGAGAGACCGCCATCGGTGCTCATGTTATTGAGGTTGAAAAGATTGTTCACGGCAAGGCTTGTACTGTCCGACGCGTAGTTGTCCTGAGTGTCGTACTTACCCGCCGTGCCGCCCTGCGTTCCCGAGAGCACAAACCGCGGGCCCTTCGCCGCGATCGTGCTCCCCGTGGCACTCACTCGGTTATTCGCGGCAAACCAGGCCAGGCATGCAAAGATGGCAACGATGGCGGCCAGCACAAACAGACCGCTCACCAGGAAATCCTTCCAGAAATCCTTGAGGGTCCGCACGTGCTCGTCGGCAGCTTGGCGGTACTCGGCCGCCGTCTTGTGCTGCTGGAGCTCGCTATGTCGGTCCATGCCACTCATCGTTTACGTTTGCCCTGCTAGCAGGCGTGCCATCCTTTCCGCTCGGTCGCGTTTATCCGTTGTTCGCAGGTAGAGAATTCAGGCAGAATACAACACCGTACGATAAGGTAAAAGAATAGCATTGACCTGCGGCTTGCTCCACAACGCAAGCCTTAATGATGTCTTAAAGATTACGAACAGCAGCCACGCCCATATGCCAAGGACTTGGTGCAAACTAATCTGCCCCCTGCACCAAAACCGGGGTGGGGCCCGCTGTTCTTGCAGGCCCCACCCCGGTTGATGGTCTATGTGCGCAGGGACGCAGTCGGGCGGGGCGGATCCGTGCTACCGCCCCGCCTGGCCGCGAAGTTAACTACAGCTCGTTGGCCGCGTGATATGCCGTGCGAATGGCGCTCGCAATGTCGGCGGTGCGCTCGCCCGAGCAGTCGCCCACGCAGGTCACGGGCACCGTCACGCCGTCCAGGTCAAACGCGTTGGCCCTGGAGCCCACGGCCATCACCACGTAATCGCAGGCGATCTTCACCGGCTCCTCGGCGCCGTCCTCGGTGGTGCGAACAGCCTCCACGCCCTCGTCGGTAATGGCGGTCAGGCGGGTCTTCACGTGCTGCTCCACGTTGTGCTCGGCAAAGTCGCTCATAATCAGCGGCAGGATGGTCTCGGACTCGCCCGCGGCAATCTTGTCGAGCATCTCCACGATCGCCACCTCGCAGCCGTGCTGCAGCAGGTACTCGGCAGTCTCGGTGCCCACCAGGCCACCGCCGATAACGGCGACGCGGCCCGTAAGCTCCACCTTGCCGGCCAGCACGTCCCAGCTCGAGACGACCTTCTCCGAATCGGCACCCGGAACGGGGATGACCACGTCGTGCGCGCCCACAGCCACAATCGCGGCGTCGGCAGCGTTGAGGTCCGCGGGGCTAGCGGTATGGTTGAGCTCAACCTTCACGCCCAGGCCGGGCAGAATCTTCTCGTAATACTCGACCGAGCGCATGATCTCGTCCTTGCGCGGAGGCGCGGCTGCCAGCACAATCTGGCCGCCCAGATGATCGCTCGCCTCGTAGACGGTCACGTCGTAGCCGCGCTTGGCCGCCACGCGCGCGGCCTCCAGGCCGGCAATACCGCCGCCCACCACGGCAATCTTCTTGTCGCCCTCGCCCGGCTTAATGGCGATGGTCGCCTCGTCTCCGTTCTCGGCATTGAGCACGCACGAAATGTACTTGCGGTTTTGGATCGCATCGACGCAGCCCTTGTTGCAGTTGAGGCACTCGCGAATGGGCTCGCCCGTGGCGGCCTTGAGCGCAATGTCGGGGTCGCACATGAGCGAACGGCCGTAAGCGATGATGTCGGCCGATCCGTCTTCCAGGATCTTCTCGCCGGCCTCGACCGAGACAACGCGGCCGACGGTTGCCACCGGCACGGAGACCAGGGCCTTGACGCGCTCGGCCACGGGCAGCGTCCAGTTGTAGGGCATGGCGCCCATGGGCGGAATGGTGTCGCCCATGTTGCCGGTGTGGTTGGCCTGTGCGACCTGGATCATATCGATGCCCGCGCCCTCGAGCAGCTTGGCAAACTCGCAGGCCTCGTCGGGCAGCAGGCCGCCCTTGCCGCGCGGCGTGCCGTCGGGGTTCTCCATGATCACGGGGAGCTTGTACTCCACCATCAGCTCCGGCGCGGCTTCCTTAATGGCGGCGACGACCTCCAGCGCATAACGGACGCGGTTCTCGAACGAGCCGCCATACTCGTCCGTGCGCTTGTTGAGGATGGCGGAGCACAGCGAACCCACCAGACGGTCGCCGTGGACCTCGATGGCGTCGATGCCAGCCTGCTGCGCGCGGGCGGCCGAGGCGGCGATGGCCTCCTTGATCTGGGTGAGTTGCTCCACGGTGGCCTCGTTCACAAAGTGCTGCATGTCGTGGTGCAGTTTGGCGTAGGCCTGCTTGCGGATCTCGTTGGACTCGGCCATCTTGGCGGCGAAGGTCTCCTCGTCGCCGGCGGCCTTGGCCTCCTGCGCGGCCTTGGCGGCAGCCATGGAGCCCATGACCATGCGGCCGACACCGGGCACGTCGTACTCGGGGTGGAACAGCTGCAGCGCGACCTTGGCGCCGTGCTTGTGGACGGCGTCGGCCAGTGCCTTAAACGTGGGGATCTGGGCGTCGGTCGCCAGCTTGGGCGTGGGGCTCGCGGTCATGACGGGAGCGACGTCGCCGATGACGATGTAGCTCACGCCGCCACGGGCCAGACGCTCGTAAAAAGCCAGGCTGCGCTCGCCGATGGAACCGTCGCGCTCCTCGTAGCCGGTGGTCAGCGGCGGGAACATAATGCGGTTCTTGAGCTCAAGGGGGCCAACCGTAATGGGCTGGAGCAGCTTGGATGCAGGTGCGGTCATGGACATTCCTCTCTTGTAGGCGCGGCGGCGATGTTGCCGCGTAGTTGTCTAGAGGATATGGCATGGGAGCACAGTGGCGCAACGGAAATCGGCAGACAGCAGGTAGCGGCAGGTGGATGGGGCGGGGCCGGCTGCCGGTTTGTCTCGATCTGTAACAGTAAGACCCTATTTTGCCGAGCAACTGTTACAGATCGAGACAAACCGAAACCGTCCCGGCGGAAAATCTCAATCTGTAACATCTACAGGCCAAAAACGACCCTAGATGTTACAGATCGAGACATTCCTCTCGACCCATCCTCAACAATCTAGATCTGTAACATCTGGACCCACTTTTGCCCCTTTACTGTTACAGATCGAGACAAACCAATCTAGCCTGCCGAAAGATCTAGATCTGTAACGGTTACTCGGCAAAATGGGCCCCAGATGTTACAAATCAAGACAAACGGGACCCGCCTGCAAGAAAATCTCAATCTGTAACAACAACTCGGCAAAATCCGTCCCTCATGTTACAGATTTAGACAAACCGTCCAGGCGGGGACTCAACATCTCAATCTGTAACACCTAGCCGCCCAAATCGGGTCTAGATGTTACAGATCGAGATTTTGTTTGAGAGGCCGAGAATTGGACCGAAAACACGGTCCCGGAATAACAAAAAAGCTCGCCGGCTAAGCCGACGAGCTGCAAGTTCTTGGTCGCGGGGGCAGGATTTGAACCTACGACCTCCGGGTTATGAGCCCGGCGAGCTACCAGACTGCTCCACCCCGCAATGTCTGGGCGCCTCATGTGCGCAAGAAAGAATATTACGTGGGAGTTCGGTAAACGGCAAGGAAAATCTCGTAGAGCATAATTCCTTCATATTTAAACCCCTCAGCCCCTATCACCGTAAACGAATCGCAGCCGAGCGCCGTCGACGGCACGTATACAATGGTGCGCGTCCTTTTATGCCAACACCGGGAGTAGACATGCTGCTCGCTATCGATATGGGAAATACGCAGACGGCCATGGGCCTGTTTGACGGAGACGAGCTGGTGCAGTCGTGGCGCATGCCCACCGACCGCTCCTATACCGCCGACGAGATCCACGTGCGTCTGATGGGCTTCTTTAAGATGTACGACCTCTCGCTCGGCGCGGTCGACGCGATTGCCTTTGCCGGCGTGGTGCCGCAGCTCTCGCGCGAGTGGCACGCCGTGGCCAACCGCATCGCGGCAGACGCCATCGTCATTGGGCCGCAGACGGCGGCCGTGACCAAGCTGCGGGCGGCACGCCCCCAGGCCGTTGGTGCCGACCGCATCGCCAACGCCGTCGCTGCCGAGACCTTCTACGGCGCGCCGGCAATCGTGGTGGACTTTGGCACCGCGACCAATATCGACGTCATCGATGAGGACGGCTATTACATTGGCGGGGCGATTGCGCCGGGCATCCGCATCTCCATGGACGCGCTTGCCGCCCGTGCCGCCAAGCTCGCCAGCGTGCCGCTCGAGGCGCCCGAGCACGCCATCGGTCGCGACACCGAAGAGTGCATCAAGGTCGGCGCCGTGGTGGGCGCTGCCGCCATGGCCGAGGGCCTGGTCGCGCGCATGAAGCGCGAGCTGGGCCGCGAGGATGCCACCGTTATCGCCACGGGCGGTCTCGCCGGCATCGTCGCCGATTCGACCGATGCCTTCGACGTGGTCGACGGCCAACTCACCATCAAGGGCATCTGCGAAATCTACCGCCGCATGCAGAAGCTGGGGGTAAAACAGGGACATAAGTCGAGCACGCCCGATGTCACAGCCCCGCAAACGTTCGCCAAGCCTATTCCTCAAAACTGAAAAATTTTCAATTTTGAGGAATAGAGACTCCTCGAATACGCCCAGCGCAGCGATATCGTGCATGTTTCCTATTCCTCAAAAACGAAAATTTTTCAGTTTTGAGGAATAGGGCGCTGGCAACCCATTCCCCAGATAGGCGAAACCCTCCCCGGCACAGGCCGAAGAGGGCTTCGTTGTCATCGTTATCTTTGAGCGCGGGCGCCTCGCGTTACAGTCCGCGAATCCGTACGGCCTCGGGCGGAAACTCCTGCTCGCCGGCATCGGTCTTGATGGTCGCGCGACCCCAGATGTCCAGGCCCGCAAACACACCGACCGCAAGCGGGAAACCGTTGGGCGACACCGCCGCAACCTGACGACCCAGCAGCGGCACCATATCGAAGTACTCACCCAGCACCGGAGCCAGCGGGCCGGCAGCGCCCTGTGGTGTGTTGGCGGCAACCGCCCAGGTGTCCACGCGGGTCAGCACGGCGGTGGCCAATGCCTCGACCAGCACCTCGTCGGCCATATCCACGCCAAGCTCACCCAGCGCCGCACGCTCAATATCAACCGTCACTGCGGCAAACATGCCCGCGGCACCGGCACCGCCGTTGACGGCGACGCGCGCGAACGACGTCTCAAACGCAGGCGCACCGCACACGATATCGCTCGGCCACTGGATACCTACCTTACCGGCAAGGCCCAACCCCAGCGTCGAAGCCGTGCCCACGAGCGCGTCCATCATGCCCATCGCGGCCACAAACGGCAGGCCGTGGAAGGCGTGCATATTCACATCCGGACGCACGACCAGCGAAAACGTCAGCGAAGCATCGCCCGCGTTCCATGCGCACCAGCCCGCGGACACGCCCTCGCGGCCCGCGTCACGCGCCGCGTCGAGCTCGGTACCGGCGACAACAGCATTCATCTCGATCATCTACATACGCCCCAATTCGCCCACGATATGGCCCACGCGATCCTCGGGCTCCTTGACCTCGACGCCGTTGTAGCGGAAGAACCGCGCCGGGTCGTGCATCAGATCCTCGAGCGGCACCAGCACAAAGTCACGCTCGCCGATCAGCGGATGCGGCAGGCGCAGCTTTTTGCCGCCGTGGGTCTCGCCGTCCATCCACAGCAGGTCCAAGTCGATGGTGCGCGGACCGTTGGCCTTGGCCTTTTTGGAGCGGTCGCGGCCCAGCTCGAGCTCGATCTTCTGCAGCTCGTCGAGCAGTACCAGCGGCGCCAGCTCGGTCTTGATCTCGATGACGGCGTTGGCAAACGCGTCCTGGCGCGTCTCATAGGCCGGCTCGCTCTCGTAGATCTTGGAGGAGTTGGACACGCAGGTGAGTGGAATCTCGGCGATCATGTCGCGTGCGGCGCGGATGTTGTCACAGCGATGCCCCAGGTTGGAGCCCACGGCCACAAACGCGCGGCGCGGCTGCGGCTTGGCAACTGCCCAGTAGCCGTTCAGGAACTGCGCAAAACCCGCGGCGTCGTGCACGCGCACGATGTTGGCACCGGCCTGGATGGCGCCCAGGCACACGCCAAACGTAGCGGCATCGCGCTCGGCGGCCTCGGTCACGCCCGAGACGGCGCCCACAAAGCGCTTGCGCGATACGGCGCACATGAGCGGATAGCCCAGTGACGCCATCTTGGCAGTCTCGCGCTGGATGACGATGTCCTCGTTGGCCGTCTTGCCAAAGCCCGGACCGGGATCGATGCAGATGCGGTCGCGCGACACGCCGGCGTGGATGAGCGCGCGGGCCTGGTCGGACAGAAAGCCCATGACGCGGCGCATGATGGGCGCCGAATCGGGCAGGGTGAAGCGGCGGAGCTGCGAGGTGGGCACGTAGGCTTCCTCGCGGCGGGCGCTGCGGCGCATCATGGCGGCCAGGCGGTCATTGGGCTCCGATGCGGCCTCGGTGGCCTCGGGCGCGGGCGCGACGGTCTCGGCGGCAGCAGCCTGCTCGGCGGCCGGCGTCTCCTGCTTCTGCTCGTCCGTGGGCTCCGGCGCGGGCTCCGGATCGCCAAACGGCAACGAGGGCTGCACCACGCCGCCCGGAAGCTTGGCCTCCGGCTTAGGCTCGCCCAGCAACTTGCCGCGACGGCGGCGAGCCGGCTTCTCAGCCTCACGCGCGGCCTCGGCAGCCGCCTCACGCGCCTTCTCGGCAACAAACGCCGCAGCCGAGGTATCGAGCTGCACCGTTGCGTGCGTGCGTGCGGGCGCGGCGACCTCGCCGGCATGCATCACGATGACGCCGCAGGTGCTCGTCTTAACAAACTCGACCATCTTGGGGTCGGTGAAGCCCGTCACGTCGTTGACGATCGAGGCGCCGCAGCGCACGGCCGCCTTGGCAACCGCCACGTGGCGCGTGTCGATCGAGACGATGGCGCCCTCTTTGGCCAGCGCGCGCACCACGGGCAGCACGCGGCGAGCCTCCTCGTCGGGATTAACCGGGGTAAAGCCGGGGCGCGTGGACTCACCGCCCACGTCGATGATGTCGGCGCCGGCGTCAAGCATCGCCAGGCCGTACTCGATGGCGGCATCCGGGTCGAAGTGCTCCCCGCCGTCGCTAAACGAATCGGGCGTCACGTTGAGGACGCCCATGATGCGCGGACGGTCAAAGCTGAGCTCATACTTTCCGCACCGCCATGTCTTGCTGTCGTTCGCCATGAACATCCTCCTAAAATGCCCACGCCGCCGAGCTTGGGGAGCTGGCGGCGGGGTCGCTTTGCACTCAGTCTTTCTATTGTATCCGCGCACACGGGCTAGAACGCAAACGCGGCCGCGATGTCGCAAGAAATCAGCAGGTCGGCATTTGCATCCTGATCGGTGGGCGCCAAATTGCAAATGGCCAACGCATCGCCAGTAAAGTAACGCGTGAGGCCCGCCGCCGGATACACCACGAGCGAGGTCCCGCCCACGACGAGGGCGTCGGATGCGGCGATAGCAGCAACGGCGCCGGTAAGCACACGCTCATCGAGCGGTTCTTCGTAGAGCACCACATCGGGCTTGATGTAACCGCCGCACGTAGGGCACACGGGCACACCCGCGGCATCCTCGTGCTCGCGCGCGCAAATCCATTCGGCGCTGTAGACCGCGCCGCACGACTGGCAAATGTTGCGATGGACCGAGCCATGCAGCTCAAACACGTGCCGTGAACCAGCCGCCTGATGCAGGCCATCGATGTTTTGCGTCACCACGGCGTCGAGCTTGCCGGCACGCTCCAGCTCCGCCAACTTGGCGTGGCAGTGGTTGGGCTTGGCGCCCAGCGCGATCATCTTGGTCCGGTAGAAGTCGAAAAACTCCGCCGGATGCGCCTCGTAAAAGCTGTGCGAGAGCATAGTCTCGGGCGGATAGGAAAACCGCTGGTGATACAGACCGTCCATGCTGCGGAAATCGGGAATGCCGCTTGCCGTGGAAACGCCCGCGCCACCAAAGAAGACCACGTGGCTATGGGTTTCGAACAGCTCCGCCAGCGCGGCGGAGGCCTGTTTGGGGTCTGATATTGCCTGCGTCATATATGTCCTCCGTCCGTGTCTCCGGGACGGCGGCGATCGCGCTATCACTCGCGGACTCCGCCCCGCCCCTGTTGCGCTAATCTTAAGCCTGCCAACCCCGTCGAAAGGACACCATGTCTCAGACTTACACGTTCGCCTCGTGGAACGTCAACGGCCTGCGCGCCGTGCTCAAAAAAGACCCGAGCTTTATCCAGATCGCACAGGAGCTCAATGTCGATATCCTGGCGCTGCAAGAGACCAAGCTGCAGGAGGGCCAGGTCGATATCGATCTGCCCGGCTATCACCAAACCTGGAGCTACGCCCAGCGCAAGGGCTACTCGGGCACCGCGGTCTTTAGCCGCCAGAAGCCGCTGCGCGTGCTGCGCGCCGATGCACTGCTGCCCTACGCCGGCGAGGGCGAGGCGGCCGAGCTCGTCGCCCAAGCCGCAACCGAGGGCCGCGTCTGCGCGCTCGAGTTCGACAAGTTTTGGTTTGTCGACGTCTATACGCCCAACGCCCAAAACGAGCTCGCGCGCATCGATGTACGCATGGCCTGGGACGATGCCTATCGCGGCTTTTTGAACGCGCTTGAGCGCGAAACCGGCAAGCCCGTCGTAACCTGCGGCGACTTTAACGTGGCTCACGAGGAGATCGACCTTAAGAACCCCAAGTCCAACCGCGGCAACGCAGGCTTTTCGGACGAGGAGCGCGGCAAGTTTACCGAGCTGCTCGACGCCGGTTTTACCGACACCTGGCGCGCGGCCAATCCGGACGTCGAGGGCGTCTACAGCTGGTGGAGCTACCGCTTTAATGCCCGCAAGAACAACGCAGGCTGGCGCATCGACTACTTCCTGGTAAGCGACGCGATCGCCGGCAACGTAAGCGACACCGGCATCCGCGGCGACATCTTCGGCAGCGACCACTGCCCCGTCACCCTCGCCCTGGAGCTCTAACCCCCCATATGATCCCCCGGGGACGGAGGAATCCGGACCGTTCGCCCCTGTGGAGGCATCCGCGTGACCCGTTGCCACGAAACGCACCCATCTACTACGTTTAGGCCGCCACCCTCAACCACAGCGAACAACGCAATCAAAACCACCCCAAAAAGGGGTGGTTTGCTCTTAGGGTATAACCCTTGGATTTCCGGCACGCGCCTAAAGGCGCAGGCCCTCAACGGCTATGTTAGATGCCCGGATGTCCGCTTGATAGACTATAACGACGAGTGATCGGACGATGAGTTCAGCTACCTGGAATATGACGAAGAAGAGGCTTACACCAAGCTCCTCGATATCCTTGGCGAAAATCCGACTCTCTTCTATACCTCCGGCCATTAACGAAGGGTCATGTGGCTTTCCGGCAACGCTTACGAATGGGACGACGAGGAAGAAGAGGAGATCGTTGTCAAGGAGGAGACGCAGGTGCCCGAGCGAGAGGTCAATCGATTCATCACAGGCAAGCATCCGTGGCAGCGGCCGTTGTAGACTTTATATAGATCGATATCTAAAGCAGCAGGCCAACACCTTAATAAAGAGATTCAAGGGCATGTCCAGCAAGCCTGTCTGGACATGCCCTTTCTGATATCTCAAATCGCCCCAAAACAAATGCTGCATATCGCTGCTTAACAGATTGTGGAGGCAACGCAATCTTGGTCTCGCCAATAAAGAAGGGCCTTCCGTTAGGATGCCCTTCTTTATTGGTTATCTTCTCTTAGGAACTGTGGGACGCGATGAAATCCCTATACCAATACCAACTTTTCTTTGGGATGCGCTTGCAGTCGTTTTCATAGTCAATGAAAACGAGCCCATATCGTTTCGAACAACCATTTACCCAGCTATACAAGTCCATGGTTGACCATACATAATAGCCGCAAACGTTTGCGCCATCATTCTTTGCTCGAATCATCTGATTGATGAAAGCTGACAAAGCTTCAATCCGCTCATCGTCGGCGATTTCGCCGTATTCATCCATGGACTCGAGTGACCCATGCCCGTTTTCGGTAATCATTACAGTTGGATTTCCGTATCGATCTTTAAGCTCGATTAAGGCGTTATACATCGACTCGGGACGAACTTCTCGGCCCCATCTGTTGCGCTCAACGGTATCGTCGAAAGCCGTTTCGAAGAGGTGTTTGATGACTACGCCTTCTCGTTTCTGAATCCCGTTTCCTTTACTCCTGTTGTTGGTGGCAGACGTCTGTCCGCCCTGCCAATCGGATACATACTGACGGTTATATAGGTTGAGACCAAGGAAATCGACCTTGCCATTGGCGAAGATATCTGTTTCGTTTGGTGCTTGGAACAAAGCGACACCGAAGCGCTTCATCATAGTGTCAAACTCGGCAGGTAGGGATCCTTCGAGCGCGGGACAGAGAACCATCCTGTTAAAGAAGAAATCGGCATCAGAAAAGACGGCATTCGGATTGATCGTGTCTGGAGATACCTCGATACTTCCACTATCGTGAACAACTCCAATTGTGCCATCAATCCCCATTGATCGAAAAGCGGCGACGGCTTTTGCACTGCCGAGCATGAGATTGTACAAGGCCTGATAATACGATGTCATATCAAGATGGCGGTTTGGAGGGAAGTTCCCGACGAAGTATCCGCAATGGGCATAGTAGCGCGGTTCGTTATGGGTGACCCAGATTTTGACGTCGCCGAAGAGTTCGAAGCACGTTTTGGCATAATCGCAGAAAATGTCTGCCATCTCCATGTTGAGCCATCCGCCTTTTGCTGCAAGTGCGGAGGGGAGATCGTAATGAAAGAGTGTCACATTTGGCTCTATGCCCTTTTCAAGGCAGTAATTGATTACGTTATTATAAAAGTCAACTCCTCCTTGGTTGATTTCACCAGATCCGTTTGTAAAAATGCTACTCCAACCTATTGAAAAACGCAAAGTGTTTTTGCCTCCCTTTGCTAGAAGGTCGATGTCTTCGA
>CABUDZ010000020.1 GCA_902490445.1 uncultured Collinsella sp. | reverse complement strand
TGTCCGCGCGCACACGCTCAGTCGCCGTAGCGGTAAAGGCCGCCACGATGGGGCGCTGCGGCAGGGAATCGATGAACTCACGAATCTGTAGGTAGGCGGGGCGGAAATCCTGGCCCCATTGGCTCACGCAGTGGGCCTCGTCAATGGCCACAAGCGGCACGCCAATGCCACCGTCCGCCGCGGCTTCCTGCGCAAAGGCTAAAAAGCGCGGCTCGAGCAGGCGCTCGGGCGCCACGTACATAAGCTGGTAGCGGCCCTCGCGCGCCCGCTTGAGCACGGTGTTTTGCTGGGCCGGAGTAAGGCTGGAGTTGAGATAGCTGGGTCGCGCACCCGCCGCGAGCAACGCACGGGTCTGGTCCTCCATAAGCGACAGCAGCGGACTCACCACAAAGGTGATGCCGGGCAGCATGAGCGCGGGCACCTGGTAGCAAATGGACTTGCCGGCGCCCGTGGGCATAACACCCAGTGCATCGCGACCGGCAAGGATCGCATCGACCATGCGGTCCTGCCCCGGACGAAACGAGGTGTAGCCAAAATAGGCGCCGAGCGTGTCAAGCGCCATCTGCTGCATGCTATCGGTCATGGTTTCCTAACGTCAGAATCATCTGCCGCCGATTATACGCCGCCACGCGGACCGGCGCCGAGCTGCCGCCAGTCACGGACAACGCGGTCCAAAGGGCAGTCATTTAAGTCTGTCCCCAATGACTACCGTTAGAACGACGGAACAAAACTTCTGGTCATGCCGCCGAAGTTGAAAGGCAGATTGCCGCTCTGGCGGGCTTGCAGCGTCGACCGGTCCGCCGTTCGTCAGAACGGCGGAACCAAAGGCGCAGCGTCGAGCCGTTGCGCGGTTTGGAAAACCGCGCAACTAGAGCTACATCACCATAACGTAGCGCGATCCCACGTAGTACTGCTTACCCATCAGGACCGGCTCGCCATTGGGGCCGGTAAAGCCGGCGCGCAGATTGAGCAGCGGATCGTGCGGGGCGATGCCCAGCTCTGCTGCCTGCTCGGCATTGGCGCGAACGGCCTCGACCGTGCGGTAGCCAACCGAGACAATCGGCGTTCCGCCAACACGCTCGACCTCGGCAAAAATCGACTTGTCCTCAAGATCGGCCGTCAACAGCTCACGGTAGGCGTCAAACGGCACAAAGATGTTTTCCTCAAAGATGGGCTCGCCGTCGGCCGTGCGCACGCGCTTAATATGCAGCAGCAGCGCATCCTTCTGCAGACCAAAGAATTCCATCTCGTTTTGGCGCGCCGGCACAATCTGGCGATCGACCACGTGCGCGCCGGCCTTCATGCCATTGTCGGCACACAACGCAGTAAACGTCTGCAGCGTCGAAGCATGGAACTGGCGATTGATGTGCGGCGTGGAGACAAAGGTGCCGCGGCCCTGCTGCTTAACCAGGTAGCCATCGGAGCACAGCTCCTCGACGGCGCGACGCACCGTAATGCGGCTCACCTCGTACTGCTCGGCAAGCTCAAGCTCGGACGGGATGCGCTCCTTAGGTGCATAAACACCTTTCTCGATCGCTTCCTTGATCTCGTCGTAAATCTGCTGGTAAAGCGGTGCATTTTTGGGCGCTGGCATATCTGATCACTCTTATCAAAATATCGAAATAACTAATACGTATATAACGTCTTTTTATATGTTACCTTAGTTTGATAAAACGATACACCGCATACAGCAAATCTTTACTTGCCGTCGTCCTGCTGCAAGCTTTCCTGGTCGTGCAGACGGGCCTGCCTGCTGGCCATGCGCGCGGGCTTGTCGGGATCGGGTACGGCCGTAGGCATGGGCTCGTCGACATGGCCGCCCCACCAGCCGCCCACAAAGTTGAGCGTGTGGAACACGTTGATCACGGCGCCGGGATCAACGTCGCACACCAGCTTGATAATGTCCTGGCTCTCGTAGGTCGAGACAACGGTGTTCAGCAGGTACATCTTTTCGCGGCTGTATCCGCCGACGACCTCGGCGCAGCTAATGCCGTGCTGAAAATGGTTTACGTAGGCAGTCATGACCTCGTCCGCCTTACGCGTCGTGATCTGCAGCGTCACGCGATCGTAGCGACGATAGAAACTGTCGATGGTCTTGGTCGAAATAAACTGGAACACGATGGAATACGCCGCCTTGTCCCAGCCAAACATAAAACCAAAGATCGCCAGGATAAAGCAGTTGAAACCAAAGATGACGCCCCAGATGGTCTTGCCCGTGTGATTGGAGACCCACAGCGCGATAAAGTCGGTGCCGCCAGTGGATGCGCCGGACTTGAGCGCGATGGCAGCGCCCAGACCCGAGACCACGCCGCCAAAAATAATGAGCATGATCTTGTCGCCCAAAAACGGCGCGAAGTGAAAGACGTTGAGAAACAGCGACGAGAGCACGACCTGCATCATCGAGAAGATGACGAAGCGCTTGCTGATGCCGCTCCAGCATAGGAGCGCCACGGGGATGTTGAGCGCGAGCATACCGAGCGAGATGTCGATGTGAACGCCTCCCAGCGAGGTAACGCGATCGAGCAGGACCGCGACGCCGGTAAGACCGCTCGGAAGCAGATCGGCGGGCTGAATGAACGCCTGGATCAGAAATGTCTGGAGAACGGCGGAAATTGTGACCGCCACGGCAGTAATGGCGCGGCGGACGATGGTGAGGCGGCCGAGCACGAGCACGCGGTCCGTGAGCTGATCGATGGCGTTCGCCACGGAGGCTCCCTTCGAAGGCAGATGTAGTTGTGGGGCATGCCGGCGATTGTAGCATGGAGCGACAGAGGGCGCTTCAATTCACCCTCTCTCGACAACCAAAACGGGACAAGCAAGCCCACGACCAAAGGGCAAAATTCCAAGTGAGTAGACTTTTCGCGTCCTGCCGAGCACAGCCAATAACAGCCACCTCTGTGACCTGCGGTTTTACTAAGGCAGAAACGCTTTGTGCTCGGCCTGCGCCAAAAAGTCTACTCACTTAGTCTGAGTCGAAGCCAAACGGGCCCAAATCGAAGCCAAATTAAGCCCATCCGCATCAAAAGACGCGTGAATCCGTACTTCTCGCGGTGGATTGACGCTACAAAGCGGCCAAAATGTCGGCCAAGTTGTCGATGATGGTGTCGGCGGCGGACTGATCCAGGTTGACGCCCTCGTGCGGACGCAGCGCCAGGACGCGGGCGCCGGAACGCTTGCCGGCCTCGATGCCCAACGGCGAGTCCTCGATAACCAGGCACTCGGCAGGCTCCACCCCCAGCGCCTCCATGGCACGCAGGTAGATCTCGGGGTCGGGCTTAAACGCACTGCACTCGTGACCGCTGATGGTGTAGTCCAGCACGTCGGCGATACCGGCAATCTCTACCAGCTCGTCAATGAGCTCGCGATAGGACGAGCTCGCGATGGCACACTTCACGCCGCGCTCGTGCAGCTCACGCATCACCGGCTCCGTCTGCTCGTTGAGCAGATCGGCATACGGAACGGGGTGGTCCGGGCTGTAGACCTGCTTGTACTCCACGCGCAGGCGCTCGCGCAGCTCAACATCGTCGGGCACCAGCGCCTTCCAAATGGCGGGCTCGTTAGACCCCGAAAGATCGGGGATCTCGTCAAAGTGGAACCCCTTCTCCTCCATAAACGCCACGCGGCGACGGTTGTAGAACCACTCAGTATCGACCAGCACGCCGTCCATATCAAACAGCATCGCCTTGATCATACGCATCTCCTCCCACCTGCCAAAAAGGGACAGGTTTGTTTTGGTAGGTTTTATCTGGGGCTTTGTGACGCGACAGACGCACCCTCCCCAGAGCAAAAAAGGGGACGGGGCGCAAACCCCATCCCCTCTCAATCAACCCGTAAGGTCTACTTACTTGTGATTAGTAGGAAAGCTTCCACATGTAGCGACGCATGGTCAGCGGGTGCTGACGGGCCTCGGCGATCTGGTTGCCGTACTCGCGCATAACGGCGAGGTGCAGCAGCGGGTTGAAGTAGGTGATGACGCTCGCGGGCACGGCGTCAGCCAGGCCGTAGTCCTTGGAGTCGATCAGAGCGACCTTGGCGCCCATGCGCTCAAGGAAGGTGAGGGCGCGGGCGTCCATCGGACGGGTGGCGCCATCGGACATGAAGAAGACGTAGGGCTTACCCTCGGTGGAAACCTCAAACGGGCCGTGGAAGTACTCGCCGGTGTTGTAGGCGGCGGCGTCGATCCACTGCATCTCGGTGAACAGGAAGGCGGCGTGAGAATAAGCCATCTTCTCGGAGGCACCGGAAGCCATGAAGTAGATCATCTTGTCGTCCTTGAAGTCCTCGGCGAACTTCTTGGCGAGCTTCTTGCAGTGCTGAGCGGCGTTCTCGCAGAGATCGAAAACGTTGGTGAGGCCGGTGATCATGTCCTCGTAGTGGTCATAGCCCTCGGTCTGCTGAAGGATCTCGAGAGCAAGAGCGATGGCATAGCCGGGCTTCTCGCACTTGGCAGCGTAGTTGGCGTGGAAGCCGTGAACGATGACGTGGTCGGCGTCGACGGTCAGAGCGGAGCCAGCCTTGTTGGTGAGGGAGACGACCGGGCAGTTGTGCTTCTTGGCGGTCTTGTTGGCCTCGACGGTCTCGGGCGTGGAGCCACCGAGGGAGCAGGTGATCACGAAGGTGTGCTCGTTGACCCAGGAAGGCGTGTCGTAGTTGAACTCGTTAGCGGTGAAGATCTGAACGTTCAGCTTGTCCGTGTTGTTGGCCAGGAAGTACTTGGCGGGGTAAAGGTCGGACATGGAGGCACCGCAGCCGACGAAGGCGACGCTGTGGATCTCGTGGTTGGACAGGACGTCAGCGACGATCTGCTTAGGGAGGTTAAGGTCGATCTCGTACATCTGACACATTCCTTTCGATTTTTGCGGCGCCACTTTGCCGGACGCTCGCAGGGTTACCGTGATTTGGACCGAGTCGCCGGCCCGTTGAGGATGTGACAAAGGAACTGTCCCTTTGACACATTTAGGGATGGAAGCCTGCCTGGGGTATGGGATGCCAGGCAGGCCCCCGGGGGAAAGCGGTTAGACGCTTGGTCGCGACTAGGCCAGGATGCCGGCCGCGGAGAGGGCGATGCCGCCCACGATGGCGATCACGAGAAGCCAACCGGTGTTGACGTTCTTCTTGATGAGCCAGTACATAAGGCCGGTGAGGCCAAGGGAGATCATCTGGGGCATCATGCCGTCCAGGATGTCCTGGATAACGACGGTGCCCTCAGCGAACTGCAGCGGGGTGGTGGCGCCGATCAGCGTGGCGATCATGCCGCCCACGGACATAAGACCCACGATGCCGCAGACATACATGAGCTTCTCCATGAGGTCGCCGCCCTGAAGCTTGCTCAGGTACTCGTGGCCGCCCTGATAGCCCATCTTGGCTGCGAACCAAGTGATCAGCACAGAGGGGACGATGGAGATGAGCATAGCCAGGATCGGGCCCATGATGGAGCCCTGCTGAGCCAGCTGAACGCCCAGACCAAAGGCGATGACGCGGATGGTGCCCTGGAAGAAGGAGTCACCGATGCCGGAAAGCGGACCCATGAGGGAGGTCTTGACCGCGTTGATCGAATCGGGGTCGAAGTTCTCGGGATCCTTGGCGTACTCCTCCTCCATGGAGGCGGAGAGGCCCAGGATGAAAGCGCTCGTCTGCGGGGTGCAGTTGTAGAACGCCATGTGACGGTGGTAAGCCTCTTTCTTAGCAGCGAGCTGCTTGGGGTCGGACTCGTCCGGATAGAGGCGATCGAGCGTGGGAACCATGCCGTAGAGGAAGCCCATGTTCATCTGACGCTCGTAGTTCCAAGAGGCCTGGATGGCCCAGGAGCGCCAGAAGAACTGGCTGACCTTCTTGTTCAGGGACACGTCCTTGGTTGCGGTTGCCATAGTGTGTTCCTCCTTAGTCTTCGTCGTCTTCGAGCGGATCGTAGTCGGAATCGACACCGGCGGCTGCATGGGAACCGTTGAACTTGAAGCCCATGAAGACGACAGCCAGGCACACACCGATCAGAGCGACCGCGATGACGGACAGGTTGAGGTAAGCGGCGAGCAGGAAACCGATGAACAGGAACGGAGTCATACCCTTCTTGATCATCATGGTGAGCAGCAGGGCCAAGCCGTAGGCGGTCATGATCTTGGTCGAAACGTTAAGACCAGTGGACAGCCACTCGGGAACCATGTTGACGATGGTCTGAACCAGGTCGGTGCCAACAAAGACGGCGAGGAAGATCGGCAGGAAGTACATGACAGCGTACAGACCGGAGCCGGCGCAGATGTGCATGCGGTAGGCGGTTTTGAACTTTCCGTTATCGATCGCGCTATCTGCCACATGGGTGAGGGCGGCGATGATGGAACGGAACACGATGCCGAGGAGCTGACCCAGGACGGCGACCGGGATGGCGATCGTCATGGCAGTCTCGGCGGAAGCATCGGTCAGGCACGCAAAGGCAGCGGCCACGATGCCGCCCAGGACCATATCGGGCGGAACGGCGGCGCCGACCTGCACCAGGCCCATGGACACGAGCTCGACGGCGGCACCGACGGCAAGGCCGGTGGGCACATCGCCCAGCAGCAGACCGACGAGCGTAGCGCCAACGAGGGGCTGCTCGAAGTTAAGACGGCCGAGCAGGCGGGAGTCCCACATGCAGAACACGCCGACGAGGCCGACGAGCACCGCACTGATGAACGTATTCATACCCTTCTCCTTTCAGTCAGGCAAAAGCCTGGTTGATTACAGCTTGGCGTCGATGTCGACGCTCTGATACGTAGGGGTCTGCTGGACGTAGAGCTTGATGCCCATGTCGAGCAGCTGGTTGACGTCGGCCTTCTGGTTGGCGTCGAGGAAGACGGAGCTGTCCTTGCCGCCGACCTGATCGGCACCGTCGTGGTTGGCGGTGGCGCCCAGGTTGATGGCGTCGAGCTTGTAACCCTGGCAGAACTGCAGCATCTCGGCAGTGTTGCCAAAGACGAACATGACGCGCTCGCCGAGGGTGTTGAGCTTGTCCATCTTGGCGAGGGCACGCTCGACGGTGAAGACGTTCAGGCGCACGCCCTGGGGCTTGGCCAGCTTAAGAGCGCCCTTCTTGATGTCATCGTTGGCGGCAGCGTTGTCGACGACGATGATGCGCTCGGCCTGAACCTTGGTGGTCCAGGTAAAGACGACCTGGCCGTGCAGCAGACGGTAGTCAAGACGTGCGAGGACGATCTTGGCGGGACCGGAGCTGTGACGGGACGCCTTGGCCTTCTTGGCGGGAGCCGCGGCGGCCTCGACCGGTGCGTTGGGGTTGGTCAGACCGGTGCGGGCCTCGTTGATGAGGGCCGCGAGCTCGGCACCCTTGACGGGGACGGGGCTCATAGCGAGCGTGAGCGCCAGCGGGATGTTGAAACCGCTAACAACCGTGAACTTCGTGCCGTTCTTGGAAAGCTCGACCATGTTGTTGTTGACCGAGCTGCCGAGCATATCGGTCAGCACATAGACGGTGTCGTCCGCGTTAAACGTGGCGATCATGGCGTCCACCTTATTGGTGATGGGCTCCTTGTCGTCACGAGCAAGCGACACGACGTGGACGTTCGACACGTCGCCGAGAACCATCTCGAGCGTGTCTTTGGCGCCTGCGGCCAGGCCGCCATGAGATGCGAGAATGATCTGATTCATCTTGCCTCCTCCTTTTCGTTATGGTCATTATAACGTCTTATACGTTGCGGATATTGATAATTAGTATATAAACCGTTCGCGGGTGAAAAACGACCGTTGGCGGGTTTAACGCAATCGAAACGATGGTCTTGGGTAGGCCGGCGCTGGCTGGATAACCCCAGGTCGGACGCCGCGCGCAACCCCCTATCGCACGAAGTACCAGGGGCTTTCCTGCACGGTGGGCTCCAGCGCAATGCCCGTGCGCTCGCGGAACAGATCCATGTCCTGCGATTTCTCCGTCCACCACGCGTTGGGCTTAAAGGTCATGCTCTCAACGACATGACCGACAAACACACTGTTGCGCAGCTTGGAAAAGTCGGTGTTCATAATCACGATGGACGCGAGCACCAAAACGATGCCCAGAACTTTGATCGCGCCGGCGGGCTCGGCGTAGACACCAATGCCCAGCAGTACGGTGACGACTGTCTCGAATGACATTACGACGGGAACTTTCGACGTCTCGAGCCCCATGGACAGACCCTGCATATATAAGATGTAAGCCACGGCTGTGGGGATGAGTCCAAAGCCAAGGAACAGCAGCAGCAGCTGTGGCGACATTGCCGCGGCGACATCCGGCCACGGAGCCGCGATAGCTGCCATAACCGCACCGCCAAAAACAAAGCCCCAAAACGTGACAGCCAGCGGGTGGACCGTCTTGGTTGCTATCCGGCTAAACACCGCGAGCGACGCACCACAAAGGCCTGCAATCACGCCCGACGTGACGCCCCAAACCGAAAAATGAAAACCGGAAAGGTCGCCATTGGTCACCGCAAGCACACAGCCAATGATGTTAAAGACAATGGCGACGAGCTTGTTGAGGGTCACGTCCTCGCGATAAAGGACGCGGCCGAGCGCGACGCCAAACACCGGCGACGTGTAGAGCAGCACCGATGCCGTGGACATGCCCACCTCGCGCATGCACTCGTAATAGCAGGTGTTGGCGGCAGCCAAACCGACGATACCGACAAGCGCGCAGGAAACAAGCTCTTTAGGGCTTGCCTTGAACAGGGTCAGCGGACCCTGAACCACGGTAGACCCCTCACCCGGACGGCAGCCCATAAACATCAGGACCGGCGCCAAGATAAGCGCTCCGACCAACAAGCGAAAGGCAGCCATGCTCTGGGACGAAACGCCCATGGCTGAGATGCCGTTTACAAAGATTCCGATGCTGCCCCACATAAGCGCGGCGATCAGCACCAGCACATAGCCCAGATTGCTCCTCTTCAACGCAGCCTCCTCAGTATTATTTCCAATATGTTTCATGCTACGTTATAGTCGTTATATACATTTTTCAAGGCACAAATCGGCGAACGGGAAATCTCTCGACACAAGGAGTGTCCCCAACTGCCGGCAGAAAAGGAACGTCCCCAAGTGCCGCTCTAGCAGTTGCAGTGAAATAGTTCTCAAACAGAGGCTTCACGCCCCCAAACAGGAACTATTCCACCGCAACTCATGAGGGGTATTGGGCTGTTAGGCCGCTCTATCCCTTAGTAATCCAGCTTCCACATGTAGCGGCGCGTCATGTAGTCCTTGTGGGTGACGGCGGAGAGCGCACGCATGTAGACGTTGTTGAGGATCGGGGCAAAGATCAGGTGGTTGAAGTACTCGCTCACGCTGTCCTTGATGTCGTTGAGGCCGAGCTCCTTGGCGTCGAGCTGGTAGACGCGCTCGCCACCGTACTGATTGACAAAACGGATGCCGCGCTCGTCGTTGCAGCGGCTGCGGCCGACGCTGATGAGCTGGAACAGCGAGGTACGCTTGTCCAGAATCTCGAAGGGGCCGTGGAAGAAGTCGCAGGTGTTGATGGTGCAGGAGTCGATCTGCAGCATCTCCTGCACGTTGCAGATGCTAAAGACGTAGGCGGCACCAAAGAGCGGGCCCTGGGCCATGACGTTGATGCAAGGCTTGTCGGCGTTCTGCTCGGCCCACTTAGCAGCGAGCGGACGGGTGTACTCGACGGCCTTGCGATAGATGGGGTCGACCAAGTCGAACGCGGCCATAGCGGTCTCGTACTCGGCATAGCCCTCGGTCTGCTGCGTGAGCTCCATGGCGATCATGGTCACGACGGCGGAGTTGGTGCGGCCCATGCAGGACTCGTCGACGGCCAGGCTGTCATACTGGATCTTGTAGTCGCAGACCTCGGTGAGGCCGGACTCGTCAACATAGATGGCGATGGTGCTGGCGCCGTGGTCCTTGGCGACCTGGGCGGCGACGATGGTCTCCTTGGTGCCGCGCATGGACACGACGACGGCCAGGGTGTTCTCGTTAACGTAGGCGGGGGTTGCGTGCACGAACTCGTTGCTGGTGTAGCTGGAGCTCACGACCTGCGTGGCCTCGTGCTCCATAAAGTACTGGGCAGGATAGTTGCCGCCGTTGGATCCACCGGCGCCAATCCACACGACGCGCTTGATGCCGCCCTTGTCTGCCTTGTCAGCCAAAACCTGGGAGACGACGTCCTTAACCTGTTCCTGAGTAGTCATCGTGCATCAGCCTTTCTTCTCGTTTGATGCTCTCGATGGCATACAAGTTACATACATGTTTTGGTTATGTCGACTAGTTGTATGCTATATTTGTCTTAGAAATTTTGCTGGTAAAGTTTTCGGCAAGCCATTACCAGCGGTTTTGTTGTCATGTTGGATACATGCTTGGTTCTGTAAGCATATAAGTTAGATACAGGTTGATTGCATGAACGCTTCGTCTAAAAAGAAACTGGCCCAATACGAGCGTCTGGCGACCACACTTCGCGACCGCATCGCTGCCGGCATCTACGCCTGCGGAGACAAGCTGCCGTCCGAGATGGAACTCATGGACGAATCGGGTCTGTCGCGCAGCACCGTGCGCCATGCCCTTAAGGTGCTCGTTGACGAGGGCCTGGTTCGCACCGAGCGCGGGCGCGGCGCCTTTGTGGCCGACACGCCGGCGCTCCACGAGAACAACCTGGTGTTTTCGAGCTACACAGCGCAGATCCAGGGCCAGGGCATGAAGCCCACCACGCGCACGGTGGACTCGGGCTTTGCCAAGGCCGCGGGCAAT
Organism: uncultured Collinsella sp.; assembly: GCA_902490445.1. Classification (GTDB taxonomy): domain Bacteria; phylum Actinomycetota; class Coriobacteriia; order Coriobacteriales; family Coriobacteriaceae; genus Collinsella. Next base: position 14,239 of record CABUDZ010000020.1, on the reverse strand, counting down.
GTGGTCAAGTTCTTCGATGCCGCCGCGGGCAGCAAGCTCGTCAAACTTGTCCGCCTGCGTTATCTGGACGATGCGCCACTGTGTCTGGAGACCACCTATCTACCACCGAGCTTTGCAGCACTCATCGATCGCGATATCAACGGTTCGCTCTACGCCACGCTGCGCCAAGAATTCCATCGCGCGCCGGCACAGGGACATAAGACCTTTGAGGTGTGCTATGCCTCGCAAAACGAGGCGTTTTTGCTCAACGTTGAGCGCGGACAGGCCCTGATCCTGATCACCGACTACGTCTACGACACCGACGGTCGCCCGCTCCATGTCTCCAAGCGCATCCAACGCACCGACCGCGCCAAATACACCGAGCCCATCGGCTAACCTGCCAAAATAAACCTGTCCCTAAATGGTAGGTTTGGGGAGGTCGGGGAACCAGGTTGGTTTGGGTTGGTTAGGGACGCGCTCGGCTAGGACCAGCTCCATCCAGCACATGTCGTACCAGCGGCCGAACTTTTGGGCGCAGCGATCGAAGGCGCCCACCAGGCGGTAGCCCATATGGGCATGGAAATCCTGACTGTTGTGCGTCAGGTACTCATCGTCCTTGTCGTGCGGCACGGCGATGAGCGCGCACATGCTGGTGATGCCCATCGCGACCAAGCATTGCTTGAGCGCGTCGTGCAGCCTGCGGCCCAGCCCGCCGTGGCGCACGTCGCGCGCCAGATAGATCGACGTCTCGACCGACCAGTCATAGGCCTCGCGGCTGTTAAGCGCGCTCACATAGGCATAGCCCACTGGGTGCCCGTCGAGCTCCATCACCAAATACGGATAGCGCTTGAGCGTACGCTCGATGCGCCCGGCGAACTCCTCAACGCTCGGCACCTCGTATTCGCAGGTTATCGCCGTCTCGCGCACATACGGCTCATAGATGGCAAGCAATGCCGGCGCATCATCGGGCGTCGCCAGGCGAATCGTCGGCTCGGACATCTTGGCCATACAGCCCCTCTCAAAAGCAAAGGCCGCCTTGCGCCAAACCCAGGCGCAAGGCGGCCCCTCGTCATTACATCAACCTACAGGACAGCCGCCAGCGCGTCGATGTCCTCCTGTGTCGTGGCCCAGCTGGTGCAAAAGCGCACCACGGTGTGGGTCTCGTCGTACTTTTCCCAGTACTCGATCGAAGCATGCTCGCGAATGCGGGCCATGTCCTCGTTGGGCAAAATCACAAACTGCTGGTTGGTGGGCGTCTCCAAGAAGAACTGGTAGCCGCGCTCATGCAGCACGCGACGAAGCGCCTGCGCCGTCTCAATCGCCTGGCGACCAATCTCAAAATACAGGCCGTCGGTAAAGAGCGCCTCAAACTGAACGCCCGTCAGACGGCCCTTGGCCAGCAGCGCTCCGTGCTGCTTAATGCGCGGAATGGGGTGTGCCGGAGCGTGCATGCCGCAAAACACCACGGCCTCGCCGCAAAGCGCGCCGCACTTGGTGCCGCCAATGTAGAACACGTCGCACAGCTGCGCCAGCTCGGGCAGGGTAATGTCGCACTCATCGGCCGCCAGCGCATAGGCCAGACGGGCGCCATCCACAAACAGCGGAATCTGGCGCTTCTGGCACACCGCATGAATCGCCGCAAGCTCGGCGGCGGAGTACAGCGTGCCGTACTCGGTCGATAGGCTCACGTACACGGCACCTGGGAACACCGTGTGCTCGTAGCTCTCGTTTTCGTAAAACGCCTGGATATAGCTGTCGAGATCCTCGGCATGCATCTTGCCCTCGTAGCCGGGAATGGTAAGCACCTTGTGGCCGCCAAACTCGATGGCACCCGCCTCGTGGCAGGCAACGTGGCCGGTCTCGGCTGCAACGACGCCCTCGTAGGGCGCAAGCAGCATGTCAATCACCGTCGCGTTGGCCTGTGTGCCGCCCACCAGGAAAAATACGTCGGCATCGGGAGCCTGACAGGCCTCACGGATGAGCCGCTTGGCACGCTCGGTGTGTGCATCGGTGCCGTAGCCGGGCTGCGGCTCCATATTAGTGTCGACGAGCGCCTGCAGCACTGCCGGATGTGCGCCGTGGGAATAGTCGTTGTTAAACGCGAGCATGGTAATCCTCTCTAGCCGGGCACGAGCCCGATGATTCAGGTGCCGCTATTGTACGCCGCTCGGATAGGCAATGCGCGCGGCAAGGCACTCAAGCGCCAGCACCAGGGCAAAGCCGCAGCTCACGTCACTCAAAAAGTGCGCACCGATCACGATACGACCAAAGGCGACGAACGCCGCAACCACAGCGGCGACCCAAAAGACCGCGCGGCGGCGCGACGGCTTTTCCTTAAAGGCCGCCGCGGGAAGCCCGGCGAGCATAAGGCCGATCGCCGCGTGTGCCGTGTGTCCGCTCGCAAACGACTTAACTCCGTCCTTGATCACGCCGGCGGCGATATAGGTCCACTTGTCGGGGTTGCCGATCACCCACCACGGCTGAAAATCGAGCCCCTGCGTCACCTCGATCACGCGCATGCGCGGGCGCGACCACAGTGGCTTGACGATCACGTTGAGGATAATGGCCTGAGCGACCCACACGGCAAGCACCATCAACGCCCAGCGCGTGAGATCGTCGGGCGCGGTGTCGCGCGTAAGGCGATAGGCGATGAGGTTGGCCGCGATGACCAGCACAAACGTCAGCACCAACTGAACCACGATGAGTTTGCCGCCAACCCGCAGGGACGAAACGATCTCGTAGCCGACCAGGCCCACGTTGACCAGAACGCCCAGCACGGCGAGCCATTTGCTCCCCCTGGAGTCGGGACGCACCGCGCGTACGAGCATAACGCCTGCGACGCTCGCCGTCAGCTCAAACGGCAGCTCGCCGGCGGCCTCGATAAAGCGGCCGTACATGCTGGCGATGTTGAACAGCGCACTCGAGATCTGGTAATCGAAGAAGCTGCCCACGCCCAGACAAAGGCATAGGACGACCGCGATAGCGGCGGCGTCTTTCTTATAGATGTACCCGAACATGCTTTCCTTTCCATCGGGCGAAGTTTTCAACCTGCAACGTGGCGGGGCAAAGAATCCTTGTCCCGCCACGCCACCTACCTGTTATTCATCATCGCTAGCACCCAGCTGCTGCAGCAGCATGAGTGCGGCCGCCACGGGACCGGCCTCGTCGTTGGCGTCGAGACCGCGGCCCAGGCCGCTGCCCACACCGGCGCCCGCCTTGTAGGGCACCGACAGCTTGCGGCTCTTGGGGAAGCTCACCGCGCCATAGCGGGTCTTAAGCTCAAAGGCCACCTTCTTGGGCACGTCGACGCCCAAAAACGTGATGCGACCGCCGCTGAGCGTGACGCTCTCGAGCCCCAGGCGCTCGCCGCGAATACGGATGCGCGCGCGGTTGAACAGGTTGAGCCCTGCCAACGGCAGCTCGCCATGCGCGGCCTCGGTCTCTTCCTGCACCTCATCGATGCTCTCCAAGTCCTCGGCCGCTGCGAGCTTACGGTACACGAGCACGCGCTGATCCACCGCCGGCAGGTACTCCTCGGACAAGAAGTAATCGGCCGGCAGGTTAATGCCCACGCTCGCCGCCTCCACGCCGGCGTCGTCGTCGCCGCGCGCCTCGGCCACGGCCTGGCCCAGCATCTGTGTAAACAGGTCAAAGCCCACGCTCGACAGATTGCCGTGCTGCTCGGCGCCCATAAGCGAGCCGGCGCCACGAATCTCCAGGTCGCGCATGGCGATGCGCATGCCGCTGCCCAAGTCCTGGAACTCGGACAGTGCGGTCAGGCGCGCCGTTGCCTCCTCGGTGAGCGGCAGCTCGCCCGGGAACATAAAGTATGCGTAGGCCTGTGTGGCAGAACGGCCCACACGGCCCTTGAGCTGGTAGAGCTGTGCCAGGCCCAGGCGCTGCGAGTCCTCGATGATGAGCGTGTTGGCGCACGCGTTGTCGATGCCGCTCTCCACGATGGTCGTGGCGATGAGCACGTCGATCTTTTTGGTCGCGAACTCGATCATCACGTCCTCGACCTCGCGCGGACTCATCTTGCCGTGCGCCACGCCCACGCGCGCCTCGGGCGCGGCCTCGTGCACGCGCGCCACGGCGTCGTCGATGGTCTTGACGCGGTTGGACACGTAGTACACCTGGCCGCCGCGACCCACCTCCAGGCGAATCGCCGCGCTCACCACATCGGGGTCGTACTCCCCCACGTGCACGATCACGGGGCGGCGCCCGGTCGGCGGCGTGGTGATCAGGCTCATGTCGCGCACGCCGCTCGTGGCCATCTGCATGGTTCGCGGAATCGGCGTTGCCGAAAGCGTGAGCACGTCAATCTGCTCACGCAGGTTCTTGAGCTGCTCCTTGTGCTGCACACCAAAGCGCTGCTCTTCGTCGATGATCACCATGCCCAGGTTCTTGGGGTTCACGTCGGCAGAAAGCAAGCGGTGCGTGCCGATGAGCACATCGATCGTGCCCTCGGCAAACGCCTTGAGCGCGCGCTTTTGCTGCGCCGGGGTGCGGAAGCGGCTGAGCACCTCGACCTCCAGGCCAAACGGGGAAAAGCGCTCAAAGAATGTCTCGTAGTGCTGTTGGGCCAGAATGGTCGTGGGGCAGAGCACCATGACCTGGCGGCCGGAGTCCACGCACTTAAACGCCGCGCGCAGGGCGACCTCGGTCTTGCCAAAGCCCACATCGCCGCACAGCAGGCGGTCCATGGGCTTGGGCGCCTCCATGTCGGCCTTGATGTCGGAAATGGCCTCCAGCTGGTCGCGCGTCTCGTCGTAGGGGAAGCTCTCCTCCATCTCGATCTGCTCGGGCGTATCGGGCGGACAGGCGATACCGGTAATCGACGAGCGGCGCGTATACAGGTCGACCAGGTCAAACGCCAGCTTTTTGGCGTTCTTGCGTGCCTTGTTGGTGGCACGCGTCCAGTCGGCGGTATTGAGCCTGGTCAGGCGCGGCTTGTCGCCGTCGGGGCCAACATAGCGCGTGATGCGGTCGACCTGCTCGAGCGGCACGTAGAGCTTGTCGCCGTCGGCATATTCCAGCAAAAAGTAGTCGCGCTCCTTGCCGCCCACTTCCTGGCGCGCGATCTCGCTAAAGAGCGCGATGCCGTGAGTGGCGTGCACCACGTAGTCGCCCGGCTTAAACGGGAACGTGATCTGCGTAATGTCCACCTTGCGGCGGCTGCGCGCGCGGTTGGCGTCCATGCGGGCGTTAAGGTCGGCGATCGAGAACACGGCCAGGTTGGCATCGGGCACCACCACACCCTGCGGCAGAGCGGCATCCACAAAGGTCACGCGTCCGCGCGAGATGGTGGGCACGGCGGCACCGGCGGCAGCCTGGGCCGCGCCCGCCTCGAGCGAGCGGGCGTTGAGCGCGTCGGCCTTGCGTTCGCGAATTGCAGCATGAGCATCCTGGCGGACAGCACGATCGGCAGAATCCGCCGCCGCCACGCGCACACGGTCGCCAATAGCGCCCGCGTTTTCGGGCGCGGCCGTCAGCGACTCCTCAAAGGTAATACCCTCATCGCCAAAGGTGAGCTCCATCGACTCGCGTGCACCGCGGTCGGGGATGGCAAACACGCAGGCATAGCGCTTGCCCACGACCTCCTGGATGCGCGTCATAAAGCGATTGTCCGAGCCCGCGATGGCCGGCTGCTCAATCTTGAGCTCTGCCGTCACCGCACCACCGGCACGAATCAAGCTCACGTAGTTCAAGCGCTGCTGGGCACCAAAGTCGAGCTGCTGGGCGCGCACGTACAGACCGTCCAAGCGGTCAATCCCCGCCTCGCCGGCGCGTGCCTCGATATCCTCGTAGGCGCGCAGGCAGTCGTCGAACAGCGAGCGCGGCTCGGACAGCACCACGAGCGCCTGGCCGCTCACATGCGACAGCGGGCTCACGGTCTGGCCGTACATCACCGGCAAAAAGCGGTCGAGCTCGGGCGTGACGATGCGTGCATCCACCATCTCGAGCAGCGCCGCCAGCTTACTGTCGTCCTGGCTGGCGCGGTAGAGCGCCACGTGCATGTTGTGAACGGCCTCGTCGGTGAGCGCCAGCTCGCGGCAGGGGAAGATTTCGATGCTGTCCTCGTTGCCGATGGTCTGCCCCGTGGAACTCACCATGCGGCGGATGCGATCAATCTCGTCGCCAAAGAACTCAATGCGCACGGGTGCCTTCTCCTGCGCGGGGAACACCTCGACGGTATCACCGTGCACGCGGAACAGGCCGGGCGCGTCGGCGGCACCGGCATTGGTATAGCCCATGCCCACCAGGCGCTGCGGCACCTCGTCAAAAGGGATCTCCTCGCCCACCGCAAAGGTCGTGGACTCCCAGTAGCGGCTCTCGACTGGCGGCACGCAACGCAGCAACGCGCGGGCCGAGGCAACCATAATGCAGTTGTCACCGCGCACGATGCGTCCCAGGGCCTCGCAGCGCTGCGCCACCACGGCATCGTCGGGCGCCTGCTCGCGCCACGGGTAGTCCTTGCGCTCGGGAAAGCGGCACACGTGCGCCAGGCCCACATAGGCGGCCAGGCTGCGCGCGGCGCGATCGGCAGCGTCCTCGCCGCTCACGATATAGACCGTGGGACGCGGACGGCGCGCAAACTGGGCGGCCGCCATAAGCGTGCGACCCGACTGCGACACGGCCAACGTCACGTCCTCGCCGGCATCGAGTCCGGCCTCGACGGTCTGCAGTGCCTCGGCAGTGTAGAGCTGCGCGGCTATACGGTGAATGAGCATGCTGTTCCTCCGGCATCGCAACGCCAAAAGCCCGCCGGGGCAAGCTCGGCGGGTCGTACGTCAAAGATCATTGTTTGTCATGGTAGCGCATGGAGAGGACTCCTGCTCAAGGGCAAACCCGGCCCTGCAAAAAACGCCAGACGAAGATGCATTCCGCCCTACCCCGCTACGCGCACGCTGGGGCACAAATCTGCCAGCGGACACTCGTCGCACTTGGGTTTGCGGGCATCGCAGATTTCGCGACCGAAGGTGATCCACTGATGGTTGACCGACTCCCAATACTCGTGCGGCAAAATCTTGAGCAGATCCTGCTCGGTCTTGAGCGGCTCCTTGGCATGCGTCTTGGGACTCAGCATCAGGCGGTGCGCAATGCGGTTGACGTGCGTATCCACTGCGATGCCTTCCACGATGCCGTACCCCACGTTGAGTACGATGTTCGCCGTCTTGCGCCCCACGCCCGGCAGCTTTACAAGCTCCTTCATGTCGGCCGGCACCTCGCCGTCATAGTCGGTGACGATCATCTGCGCGGCCTCGACGGCATGCTTGGCTTTGCTCTTGTAGAAGCCGAGCGACTTGATGGTGTCCGCCACGTCAGCTACGCTCGCCCCGGCCATGGTCTCGGGCGTGGGCCACTGGGCAAACAGCCGCGGCGTCACTTTGTTGACCTGCGCATCGGTCGTTTGCGCCGAAAGCAGCACCGCGATCAGCAGGCGGAAGGGATTCTCGTGGTCCAAAAAGCACTCGACCGGGCCATAGCGACGGTTGAGGCGCTCACACACCTCGATGGCGCGCTCGCGCTTGGCGGCATTGGTCTCGCGTGGCATAACGACTCCTCGGCTCAACGGCACAATAAACTTATGGGCACAATTGTCCCACGTCCGAGACGTTTACGCCTCCAAGAATGCGCCGGTCTGACGGCTCCACAGGTTCGCGTACTCGCCGCCCGCCTCGACGAGCTGCACATGCGTGCCGTCCTCGACGATCTCGCCATCCGCCAGTACCACGATGCGGTCGAGCGCCGCCACGGTGGACAGGCGATGCGCCACCACAATGGAGGTGCGGCCGCGCATCAGGTTCTCGAGAGCTTCCTGCACCAGCGCCTCGGACTCGCTGTCCAGGGCAGAGGTCGCCTCGTCGAGCACCAGAATCGGCGCGTCGGTGAGAATCGCGCGGGCGATGGCCACGCGCTGACGCTGGCCGCCCGAGAGCTTGACGCCGCGCTCGCCCACCATGGTGTCAAAGCCACGAGGCAAGCGGTCGATAAACTCCAGGGCGTTGGCCAGGCGCGCAGCCTCGCGAATCTGCTCATCAGTGGCGTTGGGACGACCGTAGGCAATGTTTTCTCGAATGGAGCGGTGGAACAGCAGCGCTTCCTGCGGCACGTGGGCAACCTGGCGGCGCAGGCTCTGCTGCGTGCAGCGCGAGACATCCTGACCGTCCACGAGCACGCGGCCGCCCTGGACATCGTCCAGGCGCAGCAGCAGCTTGGTGAGCGTCGTCTTACCCGAGCCCGATTTGCCCACCAGGCCCACGCGCTGGCCCGCCGCCACATGAAGTGTCAGGTCATCGAACACGTTCTCGCCCGCCGCAGCGTCACGGTACGCAAAGCTCAGGTGCTCAAAATCAATCGCGCCCTCGCTCACCTTGAGCTCGGGGGCATCCGGGTCGTCTGCCACCAAGCGTGGCTCGTCCAGCACGCGCGTCATCTCGGCCGCATCGCCCAGCGCGCGGTTGATGCGCTGCATCATGGAACTCACGTAGTTCAGGCGCATGGTGAGGTTATAGGTGTAGGTAAAGATCATGACGAGCGAGCCGGCCGAGATGCCAAACCACGCGTTGCCGCCCGCCACGAACACACTCACCACGGCCATGGTGATGACGATAAGGCCCGAGGTCGTAAAGTTGCGCTGCATCATGGCGTGCATCGAGACCGTCTCGGCATCGCGCGCGGCGCGGTCGGCGGTGTCGAACAGATCGCGTTCAAAGTCCTCGCGCCCGCAGGTCTTGACGGCCAAGATGTTCGTGACCGCGTCGGAGAGCACGCCCGAGAGCTTGTTCTGCGCGGCGGACGTCGCGGCCGAAAGCGGCATGATGCGCTTGTACATAAGCCAGACAAACGCGATGTAGACGACCATGATGCACACCAGGATCACGGTAAACGTCGGCACCACCGGGGCGAGTGCGGCCACGGTACAGATGACCGAGGTGATGGTGGGGATGAGCGAATACACCGTCACGTCCACCAGACCCGTGTAGCCGCTCATAAAACGGCTCGTCTGGCTCACGAGCGATCCGCCAAAGCGGCTGGTGTGGAATGTCATGGATTGATTGGAGAGCGTGTCAAAGCACAGGCGCGCCAGGTGATAGTTGCCCGCAATCTCGAGCTTGTAGACGGTGTAGTCCTGTAGCTTGGAGAGAATCTGACCCACCAGGTTAACGAGTACGAGCGCCAGAATGTAAGGGCCAAAGACCTCAAACACCTGGTCGCCCGCCACGGGGCCGGCTTGGACGCGGTCGACGATGAGGGCCATAACGTAGGTGTTGGCAAACGTGAGCAAAAAGATGTAACCCGCCGACGAGAACACCGAGAGAAAGACAATCAGCGGCTGTGTGCGCGTGACACCCCAAAACCGCTGCAGCGTGCGGCGCACGGTGGAGCGGCTGAGCGGACTGGTGCTTCTCTGAGACATGGGCTTCCTTTCGCATCTGATAGGGCGAAACGCCATTGTTGCACATTGAAGCGCACTTCAGGCAAGCGCGATGCGAAAAGCGGTGGGGCACCCGCGTTTACGCCGGCGCCCCACCGTCTTGTTGCAATTAGTCCTCGTCTTCTTGGTCTGTGGGAAAGCCCGCGGGCGTGAGCCCCAAGATCTCATCGGCTTGGTCGGCGTCTTCCAGCGCGTCGATGTCCTTGAGCTTGCGCTCCATGACGTTGGTGCGCGTGGTAATGATGCCCTCGACCGTTTTGCCCGCGGTCTCGATCTGCTGCTGGGCGCGGCGCAGCGCCTTTTGATAGCGCGGCAGCTCGGCCTTGACAGCGGAGAGCACGCGCAGTACATCGTCGGTGCGTTTTTGCAGCTTAAACGTTTGGTAACTCATCTGCAGGCTGTTGAGAATGGCCGCCATGGTGCTAGGGCCGGCAACGTTGACATGATAGTCGCGGCCCAGGGTCTCGATAAGCCCGGGGCGGCTGACGATCTCGGCGTACAGTCCCTCAAACGGCACGAACATGATGCCAAAGTTGGTCGTTGCCGGCACACTCAGGTACTTTTCGCAGATGTCTTTAGCCTCGCGCTTGACCATGGTGTCGAGCGTCTTGCGCGCAGCCGCCACGGTCTCCGCATCGCCCGACTCCTGGGCGTCGAGTAGGTGCTCGTACGCGTCGCCCGGAAACTTGGAGTCAATCGGCAGCAGCACGGGATCGCCCTCGTCCACCGGCAGTTTGACGGCAAACTCAACGCGCTCCGAGGCACCGGGCTTGGTGGCGACGTTTTCCAGATACTGGTCGGGTGTAAGGATGTCCGCCAGGATCGCACCCAGCTGCACCTCGCCCAAAATACCACGCGCCTTCACATTGCCTAGCACGCGCTTAAGATCGCCCACGCCGGTGGCGATGGATTGCATGTCGCCCAGACCCTTGTACACGGCCTCGAGCTGGTCGCTCACCTGCTTAAACGATGCTGACAGGCGATCGTTGAGCGTACGGGAGAGCTTCTCGTCCACCGTCGCACGCATCTGATCGAGCTGCACGTTGTTGTCTTTGCGGATGGCGCCCAGCTGAGCATCGACCGTCTCGCGCACCTTGTCCAGGCGATGCTCGATGCCCTCGCGATTGGCGCCGAGCTGTTGGGCGGTCTCGCGGCGCAGATCATCCATCCGGTCACCAGCTTGCGAGAACTCGCGTGCGATGGTCAGGTAACGTTGCTGCTCCACGGCCGCATCGGTCGTCTGCTGCTGCGCGATGGCATTGGCCGTGCGGCGGGTTTCAGCTAGCGCGACGTTCAGGGCATCGAGCGCGTTGTTGGCCTGCTCGAGTGCTGCCAGCGTTTCCACGCTACCATCACCACGCTCCCGCAACTCGGCACGCAGGCTCTTGAGCTGGAGGGCGCAAGCCACAGCAACCCCCACCGCCACCAAAGCAATCACAACAAGCACAATATCAATAGCAGACATAAACTCCGCCCAACAAACCCAATCGAGCACCAATCAAAACCGCGATCAATCTTACCCCGCCATACACACGGATCACTCACTACGTTGCAGACAAATTTCTCTTAGAGCCTCGGGCGCTAAAACGCTAACTCTCCCAGCCGGCGCGAATGGTTGTTACGACATCGCCTAGGCGCTGGCCGAGAGCCGCTAGATGTTGGAGCACCTCGTTGGGCGATGCACCGTTGAGGATGCACGTGAGGGCATACGACGCCAGAAAGATGGCCGCAAGCCCCAACGGGACGAGCACGATCATCGCCAAGGTGCGCAGGCGCTGGCCCACGCGGCGACGACGCGCACGACGCTTGTCGAACGCGAGCTCCTGCGCATATGAATCTTGCTGTACGGAATAGGCCTCTGGTGCCGATTCGCACCCGGGCACAGCTGCAGGTACAGCAGCGGACACGACATTTTGCGCAAAGGGCTGGACTGCCGCCCCTTGCATTTGTATCTCTATGATTCGTTGCTGCTGACGCAGCATGCGCTCAGCTTGTTGCTGCGGAGTCTCAAGAAACAGATCCATGCTGGCCTCCAAAATCGGAGCATTCGACGCTTACGACCAGCATCCCGCACCGCCATGACCGCGACAACGCAATCGCCGGCAATAACCACAAAGTTTCTTTTGCTCAAAAGCTGTCGAAAAGCTCAACAACTCCCCTACCAGCACTTTCTCTGAGCTTTTTTCGCCAACAATCTTTTGGCCTTCCGCCCTTACGCCAACTGACCAAAATCTAACCAATAGCTTGACGAAAATTGTGGAGACCGGGACCCCACAAAAACGTGCCGCCCCAAAAAGGGGCGGCACACAACCTTTAATATCAGCTTTTCTGTAGCGAGCACGCAACGACCCGAAGCCGGAGCGCAGGGCGGGAGGCCGGATCGTCTTCCCTCAACGCGACCCTGCGGAGCCGTGAGCGGGGAGGGGAAGGCGATCCGGCCTCCCGCCCTGCGCTCCGCAGCAGCCAGCGCCAAGCGCTAGTAGTTCACCACCTGCTCCTCAAAGTACGCCTTCGGGTGGTTACACACCGGGCACACCTCAGGCGCCTCGGCACCAACGTGCAGGTGCCCGCAGTTCAGGCACTTCCACACCTTTACGCCCTCGCGCTCAAACACCTCACCCGACTCAATGCGCTCGACGAGCTTGTTGTAGCGCTCCTCGTGAGCCTTCTCGACGGCAGCGACGCCGCGGAACTTCGCGGCGATCTCGGCAAAGCCCTCCTTATCGGCGGTCTTGGCAAACTCGTCGTACATCTCGGTCCACTCGTAGTTCTCGCCCGCGGCGGCATCGCGCAGGTTATCCAGAGTGCCGGGAACGACGCCATCGTGCAGATACTTAAACCACAGTTTGGCGTGCTCGGACTCGTTGCCAGCCGTCTCGGCAAAGATGTTCGAGATCTGAACGTAGCCGTCCTTCTTTGCCTTGGAGGCATAGTAGCGATACTTGGTGTGTGCCTGGGACTCACCGGCAAAAGCGGTCTCGAGGTTCTTCTTGGTTTGGGAATTCTCAAAATCCATAGGTGTACTTCCCTTCAACGCATGCCGCCCGTAGGCTTCGAGCGGCCTCGTCTTTAGGATGCCCTCATGTCGGAAATCTAAACCTTACAATCCTGTTCTTCAGATTTCCACGGGCTAAATGCTCAGCCAGCGATCGCCCTCGGCTCGGCAAAAGCCCTCACGCTCCAGGTCGGCCAGAATGCCCGCGACAAGCTCGCGCTCGACCGGCCCGCGCCCAGCCGCCGCTTCCATATCGTTAACGCCCACCACGGCATCAGCAAGCGTAATCCCCGCCGGTTGGCCATCGCGCGCTGCCAGCAACATGCGCACGATATGCGCGCGCTTTTGGCGACGTGAGCCCTCAAACTTTGATTGACGGCTATAGCCCGCCGAGCGCCTGGACGGATTGGGCAACGTCTTTTTTAGATATGCGCCGTAGTCCAGCAACGCGTAATACCACGCGCGCGGCGTGTCGGCATCATCGAGCGGCACGGCAAAGGGAGCGATCTCGTCGGTCGCCGCACCGGGGACCGCCGGACAGGCCGCCTGAATCAGCGGTACCAGCTCGCGGTCGGGAACAGCCGGTACATCGGGAAAGAAGTGATGCAGAAAGACCGTGCGCACGTTGGTCTCCAGATACACGCCTGGAAGGTCAAACGCGAACGACCGGATACCTTGCGCCGTTGCCGGGCCAATACCAGGCAGAGCGACCAAGTCACGCGTCTCACGCGGAAACTCACCGTCCCAGTCCTCCACAACGCGCTGAGCGGCCTTGTGGAGCGCCAGAGCGCGTCGGTTGTAGCCCATGCCCTGCCAAGCGTCCAAAACATCGGAAGGCGCGGCTTGGGCAAGCGCCTGCACGGTCGGAAAGCGATCGAGCCACGCCGGCATACGCGTCTCCACGCGTGGCACCTGTGTTTGCTGCAACATGACCTCGGAAAGCCAAATGATGTACGGATCGCGCGTGCGGCGCCACGGAAGGTCGCGATAACGCAGGACCCCTTCCGAACGAATCATCGAACGAAAGGGGTCCTGAATCATATCTATGCTCCTTATGCGGCGCTATTCCTCCCGGCATGTATACGCACAGGTGGCGTACTCGGGAAACGCTTCGCGGTCGGCGAACTTGGGATCGACGGCCGGGAACTGGCGGTGAGCGACGATGTCGCCGAGCGAAACGGAATCGAGGTAGTCGCGCATCAATGCTTGAGCTCCGGCCCACAGGGGATGATAGCAGCACGTGCCCATGCGCGCACAGTCGCCATCGGGTGCGGTGCAATCATTCATAACCATAGGGCCCTGAACGGCCTCGACGACCTGACGAATGGTAACGTCGTCCGGACTGACCTTGAGACGCATGCCACCGTGGACGCCACGCAGGCTCTCCACAATACCGGCCTGGACCAAACCGTGCTGAATCGAGCGGGCAAATGAATACGGGACATTGACCTCTTCGGCAGCGGTGCGAACAGAAAGCAAACGCTCCGGATCCTCGGCAAGCATCGCCAACATACGAAGGGCGTAATCAGTCTTCCTCGATATGTCCATTTTTCCCCTTTCAAGGAATACGAACAGCTCGAACGAGCTCCGGGGCCGAGCTTGTGTCGAGACGCTAAATGACCGCAGGACATCCAAATGGTAAATCGGATATCCACTGAATGCCGCGCTTGGAGCGAAATGCATCAGATGCGGCCCACAGTGCAATTTAGTATAACCTAACCCCCTGCTTCGTTGAACAGGTGTTGCGCAACAAAGCTGTTGTTTAGACAGACCTTGATTGGCAACTTCATCCGAACACTTCCCATATTCATCCGCACATGTGCGGA
>CABUDZ010000019.1 GCA_902490445.1 uncultured Collinsella sp. | reverse complement strand
CCTATGTGCGGCGTAGGCCGCTTATTAGCCCGTCCAAGAATTGGGGCGCAGTTCATGCTTCGCAAAGGTCGCGCGGGGGTTTCTTCTGTTCCGACGGCTCGCTCTGTCGCGGCCGCGCTTTTGTCTGGTGGGATTTCGCTGAAACGAAGTCTCGCCTTCGGCGGGCGTGGTAGCCTTTGTCGTTGATTAAACTTTTATGTGTAACGGAAGGACAAATATGGCAGCTGCACAGCCGCTTAAGATTCGCATGGTTGCCGGACTTGGCAACCCTGGCGAGGAATATGCCGAGACCCGCCACAACGCCGGCTTTAAGGCGATTGACGAGCTGGCCCGTCAGGCCGGCGTCACGTACTGGAAAAACCAGGCCGGCGCCGAGGTCGCGCTCATCAACATCAACGATGCCGAGGAAGAGGGCGGCAAGCGCCAGATCGTGCTGGTCAAGCCGCAGTCGTATATGAATACCTCGGGTGGCCCCATCTCCAAGCTCTGCCGCGAGTACAAGATCAAGGCCGAGGAGCTGCTCGTGATTCACGACGAGCTCGACATTCCCGCCGGTGACGTGCGCGTCAAGGTGGGCGGAGGCCATGCCGGTCACAACGGTCTGCGCTCCATCATCGACAAGATGGGCAGCCGCGACTTTAGCCGTATCCGCACCGGCATCGGCAACCCTCCCGGCAAGATGGCCGTGGCAGACTATGTGCTCAAACAGCTGCGCGCCCGCGAGGCCGATGACTTCCAGGACACCTGCGCCCGCGCCGCCGACGCCGCCGGCCTGGCCATCGTGCACGGCGTGATCTATGCCCGCGACCACGTCAACGGCGCCGCCTCCGCCAACGGCAAGCACTAAAACCTACCGTTTAGGGATGTTAATTTTGGCAGGTTTTATCTGCGGAAACGCCGCGGTGGCCGCATCGCAATAAACCCCGCGCTGCCATACACGCATAACACCCCAAAGGGGGCCGGCCTCATCACAACCCGAGGCCGGCCCCCTTTGCCGTTTTGCCTGATAAAACCGACCAAAATAAACCTATCCCTATTTGGTAGGACGAAGTGGATAAGCCCTTTTCCCAACCGCCGAAGACACACGTAAACAGCATGTCCATGAGGGTATAATTTGTACCGTATGTCTGCACAACGCCTGTGCGCGTACGGTTTTATTCGGGCTGCCGTCCATTTCCGTGGAGGCACGGTTCGGCCGCCCTAACAAGAGAGGGGTTCTATGTATAAGATCCTGGAGAAGACGCAGTTCTCGGAGAAGGTGTTCAAGTTCCGCATCGAGGCGCCCGCAATCGCCAAGCATGCGCACGCTGGACAGTTCCTCATGGTTCGCGCCAACGAGACGGGCGAGCGCGTCCCGTTTACCCTAGCTGGCTGGAACGGTGACGAGGGCTGGGTCGAGTTCATCTTCATGGTGATCGGCAAGACCACCGAGATGCTGTCCACCTACGAGGCCGGCGAGTCGCTGCGCGACGTCGTGGGCCCGCTGGGCGTTCCCACCGAGATGGCCGAGGGCCCCTGCGCCGTCATTGGCGGCGGCGTCGGCCTGGCAATTGCCTTCCCGGTCGCCAAGCACCTGGTCGAGACCGGCCACGAGGTACACGCCATCATGGGCGCCCGCACCAAGGACCTCCTGCTCATGGAGGACCAGTTCCGCGAGCTCCTCGACGAGGACCACATCCACATCACCACTGACGATGGCTCCTACGGCGAGCAGGGCGTTGTCACCGCTCCGCTGGAGCGCCTGCTGCAGGACAAGGCCGTGAGCCAGGTCTTCTGCGTCGGCCCCGTTCCGATGATGAAGTTCTCGACCCTCACCGCCCAGAAGTACGACACCCCCATCACCGCGTCGCTCAACCCCATCATGGTTGACGGCACCGGTATGTGCGGCTGCTGCCGCGTCGAGGTGGGCGGCGTGACCAAGTTCGCTTGCGTCGACGGCCCCGACTTCGATGCCACCCTAGTCGACTGGGATGACCTTCGTGCCCGCCAGGCCGCTTATCGTTCCGAAGAGGGCGCGTCCCTCAAGGCCTATGAGGAAAAGAGCTGCGCATGCCACTAGTTAACGGTCGTTTCGTTGCCGATATGAAGTCGCCCCGCACCCCCGATAACGAGGAGCCGGCTGCCGAGCGCGCCTGCGACTTCCGCCCCGTCGACAAGGGCTTCACCGAGGAGATGGCGCTGGCCGAGGCCGAGCGCTGCCTCAACTGCAAGAAGCCGTTCTGTGTTGAGGGCTGCCCCGTCAACATCAACATCCCCCGCTTTATCGAGCAGATCCGTGAGAAGGACTTCGGCGGCGCTCTCGATACCATCCGCGAGGACTCCATGCTTCCCGCCATCTGCGGCCGCGTCTGCCCGCAGGAGAACCAGTGCGAGGGCAAGTGCATCCGTGGCAAGAAGTCCGAGCCCGTAGCCATCGGTCAGCTCGAGCGCTTCCTGGGTGACCGCCCCGAGCTCGCCTCCACGCCCAAGATGGCCCCCAAGAACGGCAAGAAGGTCGCCGTCGTGGGCTCTGGCCCGTCCGGCATCACCTGCGCCGGCGAGCTCGCCCGTAACGGCTTTGACGTCACCGTCTTTGAGGCATTCTTTACCGGCGGCGGCGTGCTGGTCTACGGCATCCCCGAGTTCCGTCTGCCCAAGGCGGTCGTCAAGCGCGAGATTGACGGCCTGGAGGACATGGGCGTCAAGTTTGAGTACAACTCCGTCGTGGGCAACATGGCCACGGCCGAGGAGCTGTTCGAGCAGGGCTTCGACGCCATCTACGTGGCGACCGGCGCTGGCCTGCCCAAGTTCCTCAACGTTCCCGGCGAGAACCTGCCCAACGTCTTCTTCGCAAACGAGTACCTCACCCGCGTGAACCTGATGAAGGCCAACAAGTTCCCCGAGTACGACACCCCCACCAAGCACGGCAAGAACGTCGTCGTCTTTGGTGGCGGCAACGTGGCTATGGACGCCGTCCGTACCGCCAAGCGCCTGGGCGCCGAGCACGCCATCATCGCCTACCGTCGTACCGAGGACGAGATGCCCTGCCGTCGCGCCGAGCTGCACCATGCTAAGGCCGAGGGCGTCGAGGTTCTGCCGCTCGTCTCCCCGCTCGAGTTTGTCGCTGGCGAGGACGGCTCCGTGTGCGCCGTCAAGGTCCAGAAGATGGAGCTCGGCGAGCCTGACGAGTCCGGCCGTCGTCGCCCGGTGCCCATCGAGGGCGCCATCGAGGCGATCCCCTGCGACGTCGCGATCTCGGCTATCGGCACCAACGCCAACCCCTTCGCAAAGAAGATCGGCGGCAAGATGGAGCTCAACAAGTGGGGCTACATCGTCGCTGACGAGGAGACCGGCCAGACCACCGATCCCCGCATCTGGGCCGGCGGCGACATCGTCACCGGTGCCGCTACGGTCATTCTGGCGATGGGCGCCGGCAAGAAGGCCGCCGCTTCGATCACCAAGAGCCTGCTGGGCGAGTAATCACCTACAGCGCTAGCCACCAAACGGCAAAGTCCCCGTCGAGCACACGCCCGGCGGGGACTTTTTTCTATGCCGGCCGCCCGACCACCGCAAAGGGGACAGGCACCTTTGTGGTGGTCTGGGGCCTGGTCGGTCGTTTTGTCTCAATCTGTAACACCTGGAGCCCGTTGAGCATCGTAGTTGTTACAGATCGAGACATTGCTCCAACCGCCTCCGCTTTGTCTCAATCTGTAACAGTTAGAGGTTAAATATCCCGCTACGTGTTATAGATCGAGATGTTAGGTTGGCGGCCGAACAGTTCATCTCAATCTGTAACAGTTAGAGGCTAAATATCCCGCTTGGTGTTACAGATTGAGATTGTGCTGAAGCCGAGGATGGGCGCCGTCGCCAAAACCTAACGCTTGCGGCGCTTGGTCGCAGCGATGCCTGCCGCGGTAACGGTTGCGCCGGCGATGCCCAGGGCGGCGACCGTCATCGCGGCGCTATCGCCCGTGGCGGCCAGGGCGGTGTCGGCTTTCTCGGCCGGAGCGGCCTTGGCGACCGTTTTGGTCACCGTAATCGTCTTAGCTGACGTTACGGCAGGCTTGACCTCCGGTTTGATCCCCGGCTTCTGCTCGGGCTTCACCTCGGGCTTCACCTCGGGCTGCGGCGCCGGCATCTCCGGGTCGACCGGGACCGGCTTAGCCTCGGGCGTAAACGTCAGGTCGGTGATTAGCCATAGCGTACGGAACAAGCCGGGAACAGGCGCATGCTCGCTTGCCTTATCCACCCGATAACTGCACTCCACGCCATTGACCATCAGTTTAATGTTAGACGTAAAGAAGAAATCCCACGCCGGCTTAAAGTACAGGCCATAGCGATAGGTCACACCAGATTTAAAAGCGTCGATGTGGTTGGTGATTTTCCGGTCCCAGAATATATCGGAGTTCACTTCACTGCCATCGCTGCCCGTCCAGAACTCACACTGAAGAATGGAGTTCGAGCCCGCCGGAGTGTCTGCCGTAAAGTCCGGTTTATCGCCCGCCCTAAAGATGGTGGTGGCGTCGTCAATCTCGATAACGTCGATAGTTTGCCAATCATCAACCGGCTGCTCGCACAGCATATTGGCCGCATTGGGCGCAAACACGCCATCGACGGTCTTATCTGTCACGTCGGTCACACCATGCGACGTAATGGCGTCGTTTGCCGGCGCGGCGGCGTTGTCGCTGGGATTGTTTTGTTCAGCGGGTGCCGCATTGTTAGACTCATCGGCGGCGTCAGCCGGAGTCGTCTGCTGAGGTTCGGCGACAGTTTGTGCCGCCAGAGCAGCGTCGGTTGCAGGCGTGGTCGCCGGAGCCGCATCCTCCGCAACTGCCGGCGTCACCAGAGCCGCGGCAACCTCGCCCGTCGCGGCGGCGGAATCCGCGCACTCGGTCGCGAGCGCCACGCTCGGCAGCAGTAGCTGGACGATCATGAGTGCGCACGCACCGACGCTGGCAATCTTCACGCCCACGCAACGCCAAGTACCGTGAACGAGCGAGCAAGCGCGCTCGCGCTGGGTTTGCTTATCAAAGTGGCTTCCGTTCATAACGGCCTCCCTAATCGAAGGATTAACGCCACTACAAAGGCGCCTGTCCCTTTGCGGTGGTCCTGTACAACCAAGATGCGCCAAATGGCCCCGTACGCCTAGGTTCGTACATGCGAGCCCAGGCTGTTACCTACGAAAATACAAAAAGCTGCCGCGAAGACACTTATGCCCACACAGCGGATGAAAATGGCTGTGAAAGCTAATGCTAGCTGCTGCGGCGCTTGGACGCGACGAAGCCGGCGCCGATGACGGACGCACCGGCAATGCCGAGGGCCGCCGCCGTCGTCGCGGCGTTGTCACCCGTGGCGGCCAGAACACCGGAAGTGTTTTTGGCTCCGGCAGCAGTCTTGGTCGCAACGGTCGTGGTGGTCTTTGCGTCCTTATCTACGGGCTTGAGGTCAGGCTTCTGCTCGGGACTTGGCATGGGATCGGGATCGGGCTCCGGAGTCGGCTCGGGGTCCGGCGTCGGCTCCGGCTCCTGCCCGTCTCCAAAACCAATCACTACATCATGGGCGACCTCAGAAGAACCGACGATATCCGTAATCGCAGACGAACCGGCAACACCGACGACCTGCCCGTTCTGGGAACTCGGCCATTGCCCTGCATCGACAACCTTTTTCACATCGCGCACGGCACCATCCATCGGAGTCGTAATCGTCGCGCTCCCGCGCAAATCGTTCACGCTCAAATCAATCATCGCGGCACGGAACAGTGTCGCATTCGCGACGTTGCGGTTGATCGCATAGATTCCCGCAGTCGCGCCCGAAGCTTCAATTTTCGATTTGCGAATCTTGATACGAGGCGTTTCTGAACCGGTGTTTGCCTCTGCCATGATTCCAAAACTTTGATTGCGGGCGGCATCGATGCCGTTTGCAGCAGACAGGCTTCGAGACGTAAGATTCGACTCCTCGACAAGCATCCACACCGCACCGCCTTGCGAACGTGCGCTGATGCCCGCCGAGAGCGAAGCCGCACTGCCGGCGGAAAGCGCGACATCGGCTCCGTTGATAATTTTCATGAGGGTATTCTTCTTGATACCGACCGTATTGATGCACGCGGAAACCTGCCAGGCATCGGCTGTCTTGATCGACAGACTGGCGGCATCGATGGTGACATCGGCACCGCGCTCGTAAGCGGAATCCGGCTCTTCCTGCTCGCCTTCCTGAGCAGCGTGTCTGTTGGGAATGTTATCGGCAAAGATACCGTAGATGCCCTCCGCTGGACGCCAAGATCCTTCTGCCGATTTTGCCTCGATTTTGACATCGGCGCCCTTATCGATCGTCACGTTGCCGGCCGTCGCGCGAATGCCCGTCGCCTTGCCCGCTGCGCCCGAAGCCGTCACGTTGACGTTGGCGCCGCTAATGGTCACATCGCCGCCCGCATTGCCGTCGCCTTCCGCCGCAATCACATCGGTCTGAGCCGTCGCATTCAGGGTGCCGTCGCCGGTAATGGCAAGGCTACCGTTCTTAACAGCAATGGCACTCTGCCCGGCGTCGGCCGTGATGGTGTTATTGCCAGCCACGCCGATAGTGAGGTTTCCCTGAGCACTGATGCCAGCACCGTCGTAGCCGTTGAGCTTCATGTCGTCGGCGCCGTCCCAGGACCAGGTTCCGGCATCGTCGCCGGCGGCAGTGCCCCTGTTGTACTGCGTGCCGCCGACGCTGACCCACTCGGCGGCGAGCGCCACGCTCGGCAGCAACAACTGGCCGACCATGAGCACACAGGCCCCCGCGCAGGCGAGTTTTACGCCCACGCGGCGCCATGTTCCGTGGGAGAGCGAGCACGCACGGGCGCGGTCGATTGGGTTGTCATGGATTTGCTTTCGCATGTAAGCCTCCTTGTCGTAAGGGGTGCTTCTGTAACACCATGTTACGGGAAGATAGCCGGATCCCGGGGCACAAATTCTCAAGTGGCGCATCTGCCAGCGCAAAAGGCAACGAGCATGCGATTGCCAGGCGCACCCCGCCCCCCCCCGAAAGGCCCACCCCTACCGCCATGGTCTACAATCGAGGGCACAATCATTCGTCCACCCAAAGGACCGTCCTTGAACCTGAGCAGGCCTAAAATCAACGCGCTTCTGGCACTCGCGCTCTTCACTTTCGCCTTCCTTGCCGCCGAGTTTCGTTTCGACGTCAATGTCGGGCTACTCGCCGGCGCCGAACGTGTTGTGCTCGCACAGGGCTTTATTCTAGGTGCGAGCGTGCTCGGCTTTATCGGATACGCGCCGCTGCTCGGGCTCGCACAGCGCAAAGGCCGGCCTCGGGCAGTTGTCAGCGCCGCCGTCCCCATCGCCATCTTGGGGTTAACTCAGATTCAGTCCCCCACGAGCCCGCTTGCGCTCGAGATTCTGGGATGCCTCGCATTCCTCGGGCTCGGCCTACTGGGTGGCGCGGCACACCATGCCTTCGCAACGACATTCCAAGACGATCCCAAGCTCGCCACCGGTGCGGGAGCAGCCTATGCCGCGGGCATCCTGATGCAGTTCGCCATCAACCTGCTCAATTGCGGCGGCATCGCAGAGCTCATCGTCCTTGGCACAGCGACGATCGTCATCTCCGCCCTCAGCGTCGTTCCCCAAAAGGCTGCTGAGAGCTCCAGCCCCGTCATCAATCCCCTTGTTGAGCCATCGCACGCCCTTGCCAAGCAGGCGTGTTGGAGCATCGCGCTCGTCATGATTCTGGCCTGTCTGTTCTCTACTCTCGATAACGTGGTCACGTTCTCCAACGCCCACGGCACCATCGCCGTGCAGACCTGGCCGCGCCTCTTTTTGGCAGCGAGCGGTCTTGCCGCCGGTCTTATCTTTGATCTTGCCGAGCGTCGCTACATGGGACTCGTCATGTTCGGCGTCACGGTACTCTCCACTATTTCGATCTTAGCCGTCGAAGCAGGAGCCAATCCCAACCTGGGCCTCATTGTCTTTTACCTGAGTTCGGGCTTTTTCGTCACGTTCTTTACTGCCACGTTTACTCAGCTGGCACCGCGCATGCACGCGCCCGCCTTCTGGGCCGGCATGGGACGCGCCGCCAATAACGTGTGCGCGTTCACCACGTCGGGCGTCTCGCTTGCGCTTGTGACCTCGGGCAATGTTGCTCTCATCATGATCGGTGCGCTCGTTTTGCTCGTCGCCGCCTGCGCGGCATTTGTGGCAGCCGGCCTGTTCCGCCTACCCCAAACCGAGCAGGAGCGCGAACATCAACAGCTTGCCGAGGAGGCGCTGGCAGCACCGAGTATCGAGGAGCAGCGTCAGGTCTTCATCACCGATCACGCTCTCACCCCACGCGAAGTTGACGTGCTGGTGGCTGTGACCCAAGATGAGCGCCCGCTCAAACAGGTCGCCGAGGAGCTTGGTATCTCGATGCGCATGGTGCAGCGCCACCTGAGTTCCATTTATCAAAAGACCGGCACGCAGACGCGCGCCGGTCTCACCAAGGCCTTCCCCTCCGCCTAAAACAAACCACCACGAAGGTGCCTTTGTGGTGGTTTTGATTGGCTAGGCTTCGAGCTGGGCGACTTTGTAGCGGTAGGCAGCGGCGATAACGTCTTTGCAGCCTTCGCGGCCCAGCTTGGCGCGGTTGACGACGATGTCTTTACCGCTCGTCATCTTCCACTTTCCGGCGCTGTAGCGCTTATAGAACGCCTCACGCGCCTTCTGCTGCTGTTTGACCAGTTTGGCGCCCTTCTTTTTGTTGAGGCCGCGCTTCTTGCGCACGATCTCGACGCGGTCCTCAAAGGGTGCGGTCACCAACACGGCAATGTGGTTGGGGTTGTTACGCAGCAGGTAATCGGACAGACGGCCTTCGATAATGCAGCTCTCGGTCTCACCCAAGTCCAAAATCACCTGGCTCATCTTTTGGAATAGCTTGTCCGAGTACGAACGGGCATCGTAGCGGTCGGGCAGAAACGCCATGTTCTCCACAGCCAGGCGCTCGTCGTAGGCGGCCATCTTGTCGAGCGACTCGCCCGCACGCAGCGACGCACGCACCAGCAGTTCGTTGTCGTACAGCGGAATCCCCAGCTCGTTGGCAAGCATTCGGCCAATCTCGTGGCCCTCGGCACCAAAATCGCGCGCGATGGTAATGACCACAGGATTCTTCTTGTTCTCCAGATCGCTCATCGCGATTCCTTTCTAACAAATGAGAAAAGGGCTGTTTATCTCTTATTCCCACGATACCGTACCTGGGTTTTCCTGGTGCCCAAGATTGGCCTGAAAGAGGAGCGACGCGTACTTTGGTACGCGAGCGACGGTTTGAAGGCCAAGGTTGGGTGCCAGGGAAAGCCAGGCTATGCGGCTACGATGCGGCGTTGGTAAGCTCGGACCAGCAGCGAGATACCAAAGTTGAGCACAAAGTACATCGCAAACACCAGTCCGTAGAGCATAAGCACCTGCGACAGATCAATCGCGTGGGCCATCACAACGTTTGCCGTGTACATGAGCTCGGCCACGTTAATGCCCGAAAGATACGAGCTGTCCTTAATGACGGTCGTGCACTGGCTAAACAGCGCCGGAATGATCGTCTTAAACGTCTGCGGCAGAATGATGTAGCGCATGGTGGCAAAGAAGCCAAAGCCCTGGCTCTGCGCCGCCTCAAACTGGCCGCGCGGAATCGAGTTAAGACCGCCGCGCACGATCTCAGCCATAACGGCGCTGGTAAACAGCGTAAAGGCGATGGTCGAGATCACGATGTCCAAGCCCTGCACCGTAAAGTAGATAAACAGGATCCACAGCAGGTTCGGTGTGCAGCGGAACAGCTCGATATAGGCGCTCACCAAAATACGGAACGGGCGGGGCGCATAGCTTTTAACAAGCGCCAGCACCGTGCCAAAGATGAGCGAGAAAAAGATCGACAGCGCCGAGATCTCGATGGTCTTAACAAAACCGCCCCAAATGTAGAGCAGGTTGGTCGCGTTGAAGATTTCCATGCGCTAGGCCTCCTCTACGTTGTCGAGCCCCAGCTCGGCCAGGCTCACGCCGCGCGGACGCTCCTTGGAGCGGCGCTCGAGCCACTGCACCAGCATGGCGAGCGGAAAGCAGATGATGAAGTACATAAGGCAGCAGACGATGTATCCCTGCAGGTAGCCGTACAGACTCACAAAGTTGTCGGAACGATACATAAGGTCGCCGCCGGCCACGAGCGCCAGTACCGACGTGTTCTTGACCAGATTGAGCGCCTGGTTACACAGCGGCGGCAGGATGATCTTGAACGTCTGAGGCAGCACGATGTACCAGTAGGCCTGCGCGCGGGTGAAACCCTGGCTCTGAGCCGCCTCCATCTGACCGCGCGGGACAGCCTCGATACCGGTACGGATGACCTCCGAGATATAGGCCGCGTGATACAGGCCCACGCCCAAGAAACCCAGCACGAACGGCGCGATGCGCACCGGCTGGTCGGCACCGGTCATGGCCTGCAAAAACTGCGGGCCGGCCATGTACATAAAGAGCACCTGCACGGGCAACGGGGTGTTCTGATAAAACTCCACGTACACGCGGCTAATGCCACGCAGCACACGCGAACGGGTGGTCGAGAACACGCCCAGCAGCGTGCCCAGCACCAGCGACAGCAGCAGTCCGGCAACAACCACCTGCAGCGTCACGCCAAAGCCCTCCCAGAAGGGCCCCATGTTTTGAAATGTCGTCGACCAACGGTCGGCGTCAAATAATCCTTCGAGCATTTGATTCCTTCCTTGGACGATACGCCTATACAAGACCCCAGGTCTTGACCTCTTGATCGAGCCAGCCGTCGGCCAAGCGATCGCAGACCACCTGATCGACCACGGCCGAGAGGTCGCAGCCCTTCTTGGTCGCCACGCCGTAGCCCTGCTCGCCAAACTTGACCTCGGGCTGCAGTAGCTCGACAGTCTCGTTCATGTAGCCGGCCAGCGTGGAGCGGTCCATGGCAAAGACGTCGATATTGCCGGCGTCGAGCGAACTCTTGATGATGGGGTAGCCGCTAAAGGCCCTAAATTCGGGCTCGCAGGTAAAGCCGTTATCCTTGATCATCTGCTCGATCAGGCCCTGCGTGGTGGCACCCTGACTCACGCCGATGACCTTGCCGTCCAGGTCCTCAATCGAGGTAAAGCCCGAACGTTTCTTGACCATGAGGCCCACGTAGTCGGTGCGATACGGCGTCGAGAAATCCCAGCTCTTCTTGCGCTCGTCGGTGATGGTGTAGGTCGCCGCGACCACATCGAGTTGGCCGTTGTCGATCAGCGGGCCGCGCGTCTTGGGCGTTACGTCGGTAAACTCGACCAGCTCCTGGGCGCGGGCCTCCTTGTAGCTCACGCCAAAGACGGCAGCGGCGATCTGGTAGCACAGATCGACCTCCATGCCCTCAAAGCGACCCTTGGCGGTGTCGTAATAGCCGTAGCCGGGAACATCCTTCTTAACGCCGGCATTCAGGTGCCCACGCGACTTGATGGTCGCAAGCTTGGAGCCCTTGTCGGAGCCGTCGCCGCCGGCGGAGTTACCGCAACCGGTGAGCGCGGTCCCCGTCAGCGCGAGCATGCCAGCGCCCGCCAGCTGCAAAAAGTGACGGCGCGACACGGCCGCCCTCGTCATATCCGTCATGTCCATCACCACGCCTAGTGCAGGATCTTGGACAGGAACTCGCGGCAGCGCGGGTTCTCGGGGTTATCGAAGAAGTGCTCGGGCGTGCCCTCCTCCAGAATGCGGCCGTCCTCCATAAAGATGACGCGGTCGGCCACCTGGCGCGCAAAGCCCATCTCATGCGTCACGCAGATCATGGTGATGTCCTCCTGCGCAAGCTCAATCATAACGTCCAGAACCTCCTGGACCATCTCGGGGTCGAGCGCCGAGGTCGGCTCGTCAAACAGGATGATGGGCTGCTTGGTACACAGGGCACGGGCGATGGCGATGCGCTGCTGCTGACCACCCGAGAGATTCTGCGGATACTCGCCGGCCTTATGCGCCATGCCGACGCGCTTGAGCGCGGCGATGGCGATCTCGGTCGCCTCCTCCTTGCTCTTCTTTTGCAGCTTGATGGGCGCGAGCGTCAGGTTGCCGAGCACCGTCATGTTGGGATACAGGTTGAACTGCTGAAACACCATGGAACTATACTTGCGAGCCATCTCCAGGTGGTTCTTTTTGGTGAGCGGCGTACCGTCGATGATGACCTCGCCCGACGTGGGCTCCTCCAGATAATCGACGCAACGGATGAGCGTCGACTTACCCGAGCCGGAAGGCCCGATCATTACGAGCTTCTCGCCGCGCTTGACGGTGAGGTTGATATCTTTGAGCACATGCAGGTCGCCAAAGTACTTGTTGAGATGCTTGATCTCGATCATGTCTGCCATGAATGTCCCTTCCCTGCGTTTACACGAGTTGAACTATTGTACGGAAAGAACCACGTTTCCGCAGCCCACACTACATTCCCGTAAAGAACCCGCAATCTTCCACCCACTCATTAGGCACTCATTGGGGACAGACTTAAATGAGCACCCAATGAGCGGGCACTCATTTAAGTCTGTCCCCAATGAGTGCCCTTCAGCTGCCATCAAAAAAGGGGCGCGACCGCAATGGTCACGCCCCCCTCAACATCAACTATGTGTCGGCCGGCACTTACGCCAATTTCGCGCCAACGATCTTTGCTGCTGCCGGCTTGTCGAAGTTGCCACCGGTGGCCTTGCCCAGAGCGCCCATGACCTGGCCCATCTGCTTCTTGGACGTGGCGCCCAGCTCGGCAATAACCTGCTCGATCAGAGCCTCGAGCTCCTCGCCCGAAACCTGCGCGGGCAGCAGGCTCTCCAGAATCTTGACCTGCTCGCTCAGGTTATCGGTACGCTCTTGGTCGGTGCCGGCCTTGATGGACATCTCCAGCGTCTCGCTCGTCTGCTTAATCAGACGCTTGATCATGCTGTTGACGTCTTCCTCGGTCACATCGCGGCGCTCGTTGACCTCGATATTCTTCACCTCGGCCTTGACCTGGCGAATGATGGACAGGCGAACCTTGTCCTTAGCCTTCATGGCCGCGATCATTTCCTTCTGCAGCTCTTCGTTGGTCATCTGCAAATCCTCCTCAATAGCGTGGGCGGCACTCACGCGGGCGCCGCCCCATGATTACTCAGTCGTCGACGCGTCGTCGGTCGAACTCTTGGTGACGCCCTTCAGGCTCACGTTATAGGGCACGTCCTTAGGCATGGGGTTAACGGTGATGTCGGCGTCCTTCTTGTACTGCTCCAGCCACTCGCTGTACGCGGTGCTTGCCGTCTGCGTCTTCACCACGTTGGAGACGTACTTCTTGATGTCCTTGGGTACCTGCTTAATGTCATCGACCTGATTATCGACATGGAAGTAGTCGGTGCACTTGATGATGTGGTAACCATAGGTCGACTCGACGACGTCGCTCACATCGCCCTTGTTGAGCCCCTCGAGCGCCGCCTGGTAGCTGTCGACGAAGGTGGTGAGCTTGTCCCAGCCCACATCGCCCTTCTTATCCTTGGAGCCGGTATCGTCAGAGTACTGCTTTACGGCGTCCTCAAAGCTCAGCTCACCGGAGTTGATCTTGTCCAGGCACTCCTGCGCCTTGGCCTTGGCGGCAGCCTTGTTCTCGTCGGAAGCGTCGGAATCAACCTTGATCAGGATGTTCGACGAGCGGCGGGCGTCGTTGTAGCTGGACAGGTTTTCGTTGATGTAATCGACGATCTCGCTGTCCTTGGGCTTGCTGGTGGGCGCCACAGCATCCTTAAGCTTTTGCTGCGCCAGGCTCTCCTTGAGCGAGTCCTTGTAGGTGTCCTCGGTGTAGCCGTAGGTCTTAAGGGTCTTCTTAAAGGCCTTGGCACCGCCCGCGCTCTTGCACGCGTCCTTCCAAGCCTTCTCGACCTCCTCGTCCGACACCGTCACGCCGTTCTCCTTCTGTGCCTGTTGAAGCAGAATCTGCTGCGTGTAGGAGTCGATGAGTTGCTTGCGGTACTTCTTGGGCGTGAGGTCGTTGTCGACCAGATACTGTGCCCAGTCCTTGTCCTTGGTGTAGCCGTAGGACGTGCGCATGCTCATGATCTGCTTGGTCACGGTGTCCTCGGTGAGGTTGGTGCCGTTGATAGCGGCAGCAACACCGCCGGTCAGCTTGTAGCCCGAGGTGTCCTCGGCCTGCGACATAAGGCCGGAGCACGCCATGGCCGAGACGGAAAGCAGCATCGCCAGCACGCCGATGACCACCAGGACGATCTTGACGGTCTTGGACACGCGGGTCTTGCGCTGCTTCTTGCGAGAGCTGGAGGCGGCGCGAGCCTGCTGCTCGGGCGTCGGCTCGGGTGCGGGGTTCTTTTTCTTATTTGCCATAGTTGGCCTTTCGCATAACGAATCGAACAAACGCCATTGTGTCACAACGCAGCCCCCGCGGCACGCTTGGTGCATTGGGGACAGGTTAATCTGCACCATTTTGGTGCAAAGGGGACAGGTCTGGCAGCTGGCACCTTAGAAGTGACGGCGGATGGCGTCGACCATGCCCTGGGACGTGGTCTGGCCGAGCACGTCGGCTGCGGCATCGGCGTCCATAAAGATGTTCATGAGCGCCTGCAGGGCCTCGACCTGGCCGCCCGGCTCGGCGATGCCCAGATTGATGACGATCTGCGCCGGCACCGGAGCGCCCATGCCAGCCATAGCGTTAAATGTCACGGGCGCGGCGGGCTTCACCACCGCGATATAGGGCTTGGCCACAAACCCCGGATCGGTATGCGGAATGGCAATGTTTGCCGCCGGCATGGCAAGACCCGTGGGATAGGCATCCTCGCGCGTGCGAACGGCGTCGAACCAACCGTCGGCAATGTAGCCACGCGGTACAAGCTCGCCCTCAAGCCGCGCGAACACCTCATCCGGCGTCGCACACTCCCAATCAAAAAACACCAGCTCAGGCGCAAACAGCGCTTCGTTATCCGCCATGCGCTCACCTCTCTCACCTAGTCATTCAAGAACGTCCCCGATGACTACCCAAAACAAAAGGTGGCCACGCGCGCCTTGGCGCCAATGACCACCCTGACCACTCAACTAAATTGTACTGTGCGCCGCTAGCCGCGGGGCGCATCAATTGCGACCTTGCCGCTCTCCAGCACGTGGACGCGGCCGTCGGCGAGCATTTGCACGACCTCGGGATACAGCACGTGCTCAATCGCGTGGATGTGCTCCTCGAGCGTGTCGACATCCCAGCCCTCCTCGACAGCCAGCGCACGCTGGGCGATGATGGGACCGTTGTCGTAGACCTCGTTGGCAAAATGCACGGTCACGCCAGTTACCTTGACGCCGCGCACAAAGGCATCGTCAATCGCATGCGCACCGGTAAAGCTCGGCAGCAGCGCCGGATGCAAGTTGACCACGCGGTTGGGAAATGCCGCCAGCAGCGGTGTATGCACCATGCGCATGTAGCCGGCCATGACCACATACTCGCAGCCGCGCTCGAGCAGCTCGTGTGCGATGATCTCGTCGGCGGCGATGGGGTCGGCATAGACATCCTTGGACAGCGTAAGCGTCTGGATGCCCGCACGCTCTGCACGTTGCAGACCCTTGGCCGAAGGACGGCTCGACACCACAAGCTCAATAGAAGCGTTGAGCTTGCCGGCGGCAATCAGATCGATCAGCGCTTGCAGGTTGGTACCCGAACCGCTGATGAGCACACCGATCTTGAGCGGCTCAGCCGTATCGGTGCCAGTCGGACGGGTATAGGGCACAAAGTCCAGGCCCTCGGCAGCAGCCATCTGCTCGTTAGCGCTCATCGGAGTACACGACCTTACCGGAACCCTCGACGCACTCGCCCACGCGGAACGGCTTCTCGCCCAGCGCGACCAGTGCCTCGGTCACGGCGGCCTCGTCCTCGGGGGCGACGATCAGACACAGGCCGACGCCCATGTTGAAGGTCTTGCATGCCTCGTTGGGCGCAAGCTCGGCCTGGCGCGACACGTAGGTGATGACGGGCGGAACGTCCCAACCCATCTCGGCACCGTTGCGGGTGACCACGGCGTCGACGTCATCGGCGAGCGCACGGTTGAGGTTCTCGGTAATACCGCCGCCAGTGATGTGGGCGATGGCGTGCACGTTGGCGCCGCCGCGCAGCAGCTCCAGGATCGGCTTGACGTAGATGCGCGTGGGGGCCAACAGAGCGTCTGCCAGCGATGCACCGCCGAGCTCCTCGAGCGGACGGCTCAGCTCCTCGGCCTTAGCGACGGCCTCGGGCGTGCCCGGCTTAACGCCGTCGACGCCAATGACCTTACGCACGAGCGAGTAGCCGTTGGAGTGCACGCCGGTGGAAGGCAGGCCCAGGATCACATCGCCCGGGCGGACGTTTGCGGGGTCGAGCATCTTGGGACGGTCGACGACGCCCACGGTAAATCCGGCAAGGTCGTAGTCGGCAGGAGCCATGACGCCCGGGTGCTCGGCCATCTCACCGCCCACGAGCGCGCAGCCCGCGAGCTTGCAGCCGTCGGCCACACCCTTGATAATCTTTGCCATGTGCTCGGCCTCGATGTGACCGATGGCAACGTAGTCCAGGAAGAACAGCGGCTCGGCGCCCGAAGCCAGAATATCGTTGACGCACATAGCGACCAGGTCCTGGCCAACCGTCTCGTGACGGTCCATGATCTGGGCGAGCACGAGCTTGGTGCCCACGCCGTCGGTACCGCTAATCAGGATCGGGTCTTCCATATCCTTGAGCGCGGCGGCCGAGAACAGGCCGCCAAAGCCGCCGATGCCACCGATAACCTCGGAACGGTTAGTGTCCTTGACCATCTGCTTAATAGCGTCGACGGCGCGGCCGCCCTCGGCGGTATCGACGCCGGCGTCCTCGTACGTCACATGCTTGCTGTCGCTCATCTGAGCCTTCCTCTCCCACTACCGTGGCGCCGCGCGGGCGCCAAACGGTGCTCATAGTTGCGTTCATTTCGGCGCGCGTCACAACAACACGCGCCGTCATATCAACAAAACAGCAGATAAAACCTGCCAAAATAAACCTGTCCCTAAATGGCAGGTTTTAGGCCTCACTGTGCTCCTCTTCCCAGCTGCGATCGACATATTTCTCGACCACGGCGTCGTCGTCAAAGTGCAGCGGCTTGTCCAGGTTGCGGGGCTTAAAGCCCTCCATGAACTTGTCGCGGCCAAAGCTCTCGGGAATCGCCACGGGATAGCGTCCGGTAAAGCATGCATCGCAGTAACCGCCCTTGGGCATGACCTTAAGCAGGCCCTCGACCGAAAGGAAAGCCAGCGAATCGGCGCCGATATACTCGCAAATCTCGTCGACCGTCTTGTTGGCGCTGATAAGCTGCGACTGCACGTCGGTATCGATACCATAGAAGCACGGCCAGATGACCTCGGGCGAGTTGATGCGGATATGAATCTCCTTGGCGCCGGCGTTGCGCAGCATCTTGACGAGCTGCACCATGGTGGTGCCGCGGACGATGGAGTCGTCGATGACGACCAGGCGCTTGCCCTCGATGTTATCGCGCAACGGGTTGAGTTTCATACGCACGCCCATGGCGCGCAGCTCCTGCGTGGGCTCGATAAACGTACGGCCCACATAGCGATTCTTGATGAGGCCCTCGCCAAAGGGAATGCCGCTCTCGTGCGAATAGCCCTCCGCGGGCGGCAGGCCGGAGTCGGGCACGCCAATGACCAGGTCGGCATCGACAGGCTCCTCGTGTGCCAGCTGACGACCCATGTCATAACGGCAGGCGTAGACGCTCTTACCGTTCATGATGGAATCGGGGCGGGCAAAGTAGACCTGCTCAAAGATGCAGTTGGCGGACTCTTCGGCTGCAGGCACGCCCTGCTCGGATACCAGGCCCTCGGCGCTGATGCGCAAAATCTCGCCGGGACGAACATCACGCACGTACTCGGCGCCCACAATATCGAGCGCGCAGGTCTCGGAGGCAACGACCCAGCCGCCGGCGCGCGTGACATGGACGGCGGAGTCGACCGTCGAGGCACCGTCTTGCGAGGGCAGCTGCGAAACAGAAGCGGCGTCGGCCTGATCCAGGCCCTCGTCCACGAGCCTGCCCAGCACCAGCGGGCGAATGCCATGCGGGTCGCGGAAAGCGTAGAGCGCCTGCTCGTTGATGAGCGTCATGGCGTAGCCGCCGCGCACGAGCTCCATGGTCTTGCGAATGCCCTCGCGCAGGTGGCCCGTACACTGGGTAAAGTAGCCGATAAGCTTGGTCGCGACCTCGGAATCCGAATTGGAGAGGAACGGCACGCCCAGCTCGATCAGCTGGCGGCGCAGCTCGTCGGTATTAACCAGAGTGCCGTTGTGAGCAAGCGCGATGATGACGTTATTGATGGTAGAAAGATGCGGCTGCGAGGCTTCCCAGCTCTTGGCGCCGGCGGTGCCATAGCGCACGTGGCCCACGGCCAGCTGGCCGGAGAGCGTCGACAGGTCGGCGTTGGAGAACACGCGATCGAGCAGTCCCAGGTCTTTACGAACCATAACCGTGCCGCCATCGCCCACGGCGATTCCCGCTGATTCCTGGCCGCGATGCTGCAGCGCGCGCAGACCAAAGTACGTCAGTCGAGCCACATCGCGATCGGGTGCCCACACACCAAAAACACCGCATTCCTCATGCAGCTGGTCGGAGTCCGGATCATACGTCGACATGGTCGCCACCTGTCCCGTGGCACGCTCGGCCGCGCGGATGGTTTCTTGAGACATGGCATCCCCTCAGAGCCTCGTTATTTGGCGTTACCCGCCCTATTATACGCACGGCAAGACAGGCACTCCCGCGCATGAGCAGCGCTTTTTAAAAGCCCACCGAGCTTATAATCAGTTTTGCGGCCAAACATTTTATCGGTCTGTCCAGTGCAAGCGTCCACGCCCCCAGATGGCCGCCGCGTCCACCGTTGGGGATTACAAAGTTGCAATTGGGACGTTCGTCCTGTCTTTTGGCAGGTCGGCGGCGTATCCTTATAACCTGAAACAAAGCGAGAAAGGTTCTGTATGAATCGAAACGAACTCGACCCCAGCGTCCCCAGCGCCACGGAGGTCAAGAAGATCCCGCTCATCATTAAGGTGTACGCCGTCCTGTGCATCCTGTCCGGCGTGAGCACACTCCCGTCGGTCGCCGCCTTTATGTGGCAGGTCATCACCGCGCTCATTAACGGCAACGCCGCCGAAAAGCTCGGCGACAATATGCTGCTCGCAGTTGGACTCATCGTCGCCGGCATCATGCTTTCTGCGGCAAGTGCCGTCATCCTGATCATCTTTGGCCTGGACCTCATCAAGAACCAGCGCCGTAACGCCGCGCGCCTCTCCTATATCCTTATCGCATTTACCGTCGTTGAGCTTTTGGTCGACATGATGCTCCAGGGTATCGGGCCGTTCTTGCTGCGCCCCGCCATCCAGCTCGGCATCCTCGTCGCGCTTTCGGCCACCGTTGACCCCACGCTGCGCCAGGAGCGCGAGCTACAGCGCCGCCTGCAGGAGATGCTCGACCGCGACGCTGCCGCCGAGGGTATGCTCGGCCGCGATGAGACCGGCGAAGGCTACATCAAGCTCAACTACTTCAACCTGTTCTGGGTGTTCTTTGTCTGCTGCATACTCGGCCTGGTCGCCGAGGACATCTGGCACATGACGGTCGACGACCCGGGCGTCTACCAGAACCGCGCCGGCATGCTGTTTGGCCCCTTCAGCCCCATCTACGGATTTGGCGCCGTGCTCATGACCATGGTACTCAACCGCTTCTACAAAAAGAGCCCCATCATTATCTTTTTGGTGAGCGCGCTGCTCGGCGCAAGCTTTGAGGTATTCGTGGGCTGGTTTATGCAGACCTCATTTGGCGTGGTCTCGTGGAGCTACTCGCACATGAAGTTGTTCGGCATGCCCGACCCGCTCGCCGTCCTTACGGGCGGACGCACCTGCACGGGCTTTGCCTGCCTGTGGGGCCTTGGTGGCCTTATCTGGATCAAGCTGCTGCTGCCGAGGCTGCTCAAGCTCATCAACATGATTCCGTGGAAGAGTCGCTACTCGGCTACCGTCCTCTTCACCATCATCATGCTGGTCGACGGCATCATGACGCTACAGTCGCTCGACTACTGGTACCAGCGCGTCAACGGCACGGAGCCGCATATTCCCGTCGCGCAGTTCTACGGCAAGTACTTCGATAACGCCTACATGGAGAATCGCTTCCAGAGCATGACCATGAGCCCCAAGGATGCGACGCGCGTGTAGCGCCATGCAATGCCGAGATTTTCCAACGCACAGAAAAGCCCGCTGGCATACGTAACCGGGCCTGTCTATCGTGGCTGGGGCAGAGGGATTCGAACCCCCGTAACTGGTACCAAAAACCAGGGTCCTGCCGCTGGACGATGCCCCAAATGGGTGTGGGCGCGCAAGCGCGCCGCTCTAGTGTAGCGTACCTAGTCGCTCAGCGCATCACATAGGCAGTCGAGAAGGCGAACGGCCAGAGTTTGCGCATCACTTGAAGTGAACGTGCCGTAGCCGGTGATGCCCGTGAGCTCGATGCGGAGCTTGATCGGGCGGGTGGCCGCCGCGGCGACCGCCGTCTTGATGCGCAGTGAGAGGTTGTTGCACTCGGCCAGGGTGATCGTGGCGCGCGGCTCGGCGTCGTCGGGCAGCGCATCGGAGGCGATCTCGACCGTCAGGTCCACATCCTCGGGCGCGACGTCGTCATACAGCACGATGCCGCTGCCATCGGTCGTTGCGGTTGCGATATTCCACACGCGCGAGGCGACGTTGCGGGCGATTGCGTCCTCGCCGCCGATGGTGATGCTCCAGCTTTCGAGCACGCTCGCGGCGCGGGCGAACCCCATGCGGGCCTCAGCCTCGACATCGATCACAGAGGGCTTGCCCTCCCACACATGGTGCAGGCGGTTCACGTAGTTGAAGGTGTCCTGGAACGCCATGCCATCGGCGAACAGCCCCACGTTCTCCTGGAACTGCTGCAAAGCGGCCTCGGTATGCGGCCAAAATAGCCGTCGTCCACGCCGCAGGCAAAGCCGAGCGTGTTGAGGGCGCGCTGCAGGGCGCGTACGTCGGCACCGTGGAAATTGGGAAGGCGCAGGTACAGCGTGCGATCGCCGAGTTTGTAAGACTCGTCCACCAGCGCGCTCCAGCATGTACCGTCCACATCCTCGCCCGCATCCAGTCCCTGCTAGGTGCGAAACGCGCGAACGGCCGCAACCGTAGTTGCGCCGAACTCCTTTGCCGTCATTTCGGCGGCGTCGATCATATATCCAAGCGAGGAAAGGCGCGTCTGCACGTCCTCGACGGCAGGCCCTTGCATTCCCTGCGAAATGGGTTCCATGAGATCCCCTTACAACCTGGCGCACGCTGCGGACTTACAGGCCGCACGGCGCGTCTTCATGCGCGCGGGAGAACGAGTGCCTTCGCGCGGCATACATCATACAGTCTACCAAGAGTGCCGACGGCTCCGCATAAAGTACAGCAGAGTGCCACCTTGCAAACGGAGTTAGCTTGATTCGCTCACGCGTACTTCAAAGTCAAAGGAGTTACTTTCGCCTCGATACGTCGCCACGGAATACTCGACAGGAGAGTCAAGCGCGTCTCGTGCAACGGTTTGGAAAATGATGAGGGGGTCGCCCTCTTCAATGTCGAGCAGGGCGGCGGTCGTCACATCGGCTTTTGAGACCTCGAGGTGGCGGTGCGCTCGCTCGACTGGGTTGCCAGATTTGCTCATGGCAAAATACAGGCTGGTCTCTTCAAAGTTGACAGCATCGAAGTCTTGGTACGGTTTGCAGGGAATATAGCTTTCCACAAATACGTTGGGGGTGTCGTCGGCATATCTTAGGCGGACGAGTTTGTACACGTCTTCGCCGGGCTCCAGCTCAAGCTTGCTGGCGATTTCGGTTGTTGCTTTGACTCGCTTGAAGGTGAGGACCTTGGTGCGTGGTGCGCGTCCGGCTCGCTTCATCTCGTCCTCGAAGCTCATAATGCGCATGGCAAAGGCCTGATCGACCTTGGGGAGCGTTACAACGGTGCCACGGCGCCGCCGTTTTTCCAAGTAGCCTTCGCTTACAAGGGTTTGCATGGCCTGGCGAATAGTTGACCGGCTGACGCCGTACATATCGCATAGTTGCATTTCAGAGGGGATGGTTTCGCCCACGGCGTACGTGCCGTTTTTAATTTCGGCGAGTAGATCATCTTTGATTTGGTCATAGAGCGTCATTTTGTCATACCTTTTTAAGGCCGAAGTTGGAACGAATATAACATATGGGGCGGAGCCATAAGGCTCCGCCCCGATGGTCGGGTTAAATTGTTGGCTTGCCGATTGAGCTATTGCTTAGAAGACGCCCAGC
The DNA here is from genome assembly GCA_902490445.1 of uncultured Collinsella sp. GTDB lineage: Bacteria > Actinomycetota > Coriobacteriia > Coriobacteriales > Coriobacteriaceae > Collinsella. The sequence goes on along the minus strand of CABUDZ010000019.1, from coordinate 3,846 downwards.
AGGCAGAGCGCGGAGACCACGACGGTCAGGATGACGATGACCTTGGTGGGGCTGTACTGCTTCTTGCCCAGCATCCACCAGGTGATCAGCACGGTCGCCAGGGGAAGGATGGAGGGGAACACGCCGTCGAGGGTTGCCTGCAGGGGCTGCCATTCGCCGCCCAGCGGGATGTTGAGGGTGGTGGTCAGGCCGATGTTGCCTGCGGCGAGGGCGCCGATGACCATGATGCCCAGGATGTTGAAGGCATCGGTGATGCGGCGGGCGTTCTCGCCCACGATGACGTCGATGGCGCCGACGCCGAGCTTGTAGCCGGTGCGGTAGCTGATGAACGAGATGAGCGGGCCGAGGATACCGTAGGCGATCATGTAGAACAGCGGGCCGATCGGGCTACCGCCCGTGGCGAGGCTCATACCGATCGAGAGCAGGATCGGGACGATGATGCCCTGGATGATGGAGTCGCCGATGCCCGCCAGGGGGCCCATGAGGGTTGCCTTGATGTTGTTGGGCATATCCTCGGAGACCTCGCCGCCCATGGCGATGTTCTCCTCGAGGGAGGTCACGATGCCGTTGATGAGCTGGCCGGTCTGGGGCTCGGTGTTGAAGAACACGGAGTGGCGGACGAGCAGGCGGCGCTTGGCGTCGGGGTCATCCTTGTAGTACTTCTCGGCAAAGGGGAGGTATGCCCAGGCGTAGGCGTGGCCCTGGAGCTTCTCGTAGCTCATCGAGGACAGGTGGGTGAAGGCCCAACGCAGCCAGATGGTGTTGAGCTCCTTGTTGGAAAGGTGGCCGCCGTTTTCGGTCTTCTTGGCGGTGGTGCTGGTGAGTTCCGTAGTCATGTGAGTTCGCTCCTTCGGGGATTAGAACAGATCGTCATCTTCGTAGACCGCGGTGGTCTCCTGGGGCTCGGAAGTCGCGAGCGCGGGTTCGGCGGTCTTGTCGCTCGACAGGAACACGAGGTAGGCGACGAGTGCGGCGAGGAACACGATGGCGATCATGGAGAGGCCGGCGAAGGAGAGGAGCACGAAGCCCGCGAGGAAGAAGATCAGCTGGGCCTTGTCCTTGATCACGATGTTCATGAGCATGCCGATGCCGAGAGCGGGAAGGACGCCGCCGAGGACGGAGATGATATGCGTGACGACCTCGGGAACGCTATTGAGCAGGGTTTCGACCACGCCCTGGCCAAAGTAGACGACCAAAAACACCGGGACGGCGCGGATGAAGAAGGTGCAGATTTGGGGGTAGATGATGTGCCACTTAGTGATGCCGCGACCATCGTTGGCCTCAGCGGCGGTCTGGGCCTTGCCGTTGAAGAAGGAGTAGAGGGCCATGCGGGTGTTGTAGAAGATGAGGCCGAGGGTTTGGCCCATGAGCACGGAAAGGGTGACGGCGATTGCCGGATCCTTGGTGGTGGCCATGGCCAATCCGATGCCGCCGTAGGAAGCGTAGGTGATTTCGGAGTTGGTCGCGCCGCCGGTGGACAGGTTGGCGATGAAGACGGCCTGGACGGCGACGCCGCATAGAACGCCGGCGCTCACGTCGCCGAAGACGAGGCCGCACAGCAGGCCGGCGACGAGCGGGCGGCCCATTACGTAGTAGCCACCGGACATGCCGAACAGGCAGGCGCTCTCGATGGCGCCCAGGTAGCAGAAGACGCCGCACATGAGCGCGGGGAAGAGCAGGGTAAGGTCCATGGTGTTCCTCCTAAGCTGGTGTTGATGCGTTTACATCGACTGGTACTTGGTTTTGACCGCGGGCCAGGTGCGGACAGCGTCGTCGGGCAGCAGCTGGAACTGAAGGTCGATGCCGGCAGCCTCGAGCTCATCGAGCGCGACGACGTCCTCGTCGTTCATCATCACGGTATTGCCCATGTTCTTGGTGCCCTCGCGCGTGGCATTGAGGTTTCCGATGTTGAGCACGCCGCCGAAGTCGCCGTCGATCTTGACCAGGTCGGCGAAGTTGCGGATCGAGTCGGAGATGACGAAGAAGTTCTTTGCCGAGGCCTGGGCCTTGGCGAGGGCCTCAGGTCCCTGGGCGAGGGTGTAGATGCCGAGCTTGAGTTTGCCCGCTGCGGCTTTGAGCACCTTGCAGCGAAGCTGGTCCGCGGCGATCTTGTCGCTGATCACCAGGATGGCGTCAGCCGGCTTCACCGCGACCCACCGGGTGGTGGTCTGTCCGTGGATGACTCGGTCGTCCACGCGTGCGAGCACGATTGCCATTGTGTCTCCTTCCATTGGGCGATTCTTTTGGGAATCGCGTTATCACTAAAACAGGTCGTCGTCCGCGAGGGACTCATCTTCATCCGGGAGGGCCGCTGCGGTGACGCCGGAGGTTCCAGCGTTGAGCGCGAGTTCGACGGCGGCGTCCAGGTCGTCACTTGCCGCAGCCGCGACGCCGACCTCGATGAGCATGCCGAAATTGAAGCCCGATACGACGCGCAGGTGCTCGGGGTTTTCGAGGAACAGGGCGTAGGCCTCGTTGTAGGGGGTTCCGCCGAGTAGATCCGCGAGGATGAGCGTGTTGCCTGATTCGAGCTGCGTCTTGACCGCATTGGAAAGGTGCTCGCGGAAGACGTCGACGCCGTCGTCGCCCAGACCCACGGCGACGATGGGGCTGTCGCTCGAGACCATCTTCTTATAGGTGTCGAGCATGCCGTCGCAAAGCGTGCCGTGTGAAGTCAATACGATGTTCACTGATATCTCCTTTCGTCGCGATTAATCATATATGTATGACCAAAATGTTTAGAGATTGAATCTTTTTGAGTCCACAAACGGTATTAAATCGGACATAAACGGTAAATAGTATTTTTTAGCATCAATATGTATGACAATATACTAGGATGCAGGCACGCACCAATCCTCAACGAAGGGAGCCGTCATGGCACGTTACACGCTCGATGATCTCGCCCGCCTGGTCGACCACACCAACCTCCACCCCGACGCCACGCGCGAGGATATGGAGAAGCTCTGCCAGGAGGCGAAGGACTACCACTTCAAGATGGTCGCCATCAACTCCGTCCAGTCCAAGCTCTGCTCCGAGCTCCTCGCCGGTACCGACATCCACACCGGTGCCGCCATCGGCTTCCCCCTCGGCCAGACCACCATCGCCACCAAGGTCTTCGAGACCAAGGACGCCCTGGCCAACGGCGCGAATGAGATCGACTACGTGATCAACCTCACCGAGCTCAAGGCCGGCAACTGGGCCTACATCAAGGACGAGATGCAGCAGATCGTCGACGTCTGCCGCGAAGCCGGCGTCCCCTCCAAGGTCATCTTCGAGAATTGCCTGCTTACCGAGGATGAGAAGCTCGAGCTGTGCAAGATCGCCAGCGAGGTCCTGCCCACCTTCGTGAAGACCTCCACCGGCTTCTCCACCGGCGGCGCGACCGTCGAGGACGTCCGTCTCATGCGCGAGCACACCGACCCCCGTGTTAAGGTTAAGGCCGCTGGCGGCATCCGCACTGCCGACGCCTTTCTCGACATGGTCCGTGCCGGCGCCGAGCGCATCGGATGCAGTGCCGGCATGCCCATCATCGATGAGCTGCGTACTCGCATGGAGAGCGAGGGCATCGACGCCTTCGAGCTGTAAGGAGTGCATATGGGCCCCATCCTGCTCAAGCCCAACTACATCTCTCCCGTCTGGTCGGGCCCGCGCGTCAACGAGGCGCGCGGCCTTTCCGGGGACGCCCTGTACGGTGAGTCGTTCGACGTGTCCGTGCACGATGGGCTGGTCAACGATGTCGACGGCGGTCCGTTCGACGGCATGCCGCTCGACCGCGTGATAGCCGAGAACAAGACCGCCATCATGGGTGAGCTCGATCACGACGGCATCGTGCAGATCATCACGATG
>CABUDZ010000018.1 GCA_902490445.1 uncultured Collinsella sp. | reverse complement strand
TGTCCCTTTTTGGCAGGTTATCGCTTCCAAAAGTGGAGGATGAGCGTCGTGCGGTTTTGCTGTTCGGTTTTGACCAGGATGTTGTGGATGTGGGTCTTGACGGTGCCCGCGGCAAGGAATAGCTCGTCAGCGATCTCTTGGTTCGATTTGCCCAGTACGACCAGACGCATAACTTCGGTCTCACGGTTGGAGAGCTTGTAGGCGTTGCGATAGAAGGGCATCTGCTCTTCGATGTGTCGATCAAGATCGCTGACGTTCTTTTCCTCGGGCGCCTCCTGCATGCGGATTGAAAGCACGTGGTAGGAGTAGATGATCAGCAGAATCGCAAAGTAGCACGCAAAGATATTCTCGCTAAAGTTGCGCTCGGACAGGTACAGCTGCAGCCAAGAGGGTGCCAGGCTCATGGGAACAACAAGGATGTTGTAGAAATCCTCGGCAACGATGCACCCGACCAGAATGGCGCCGATAATGAGGTGCTTTCGTTGATTGTTGACGCGCGCCTTAAGCTCGACCTGCGTGCTTTTATGCGCCGTCCAAAAGATATATAGTCCCACAAATACAAGGAATACCTGACGCATCGTGTAGTAGAGCCATTGATGCATGGGGCCGTAGGGGACAGCGACAATGATCAGCAGCTCGCTCAGGAAGAACGATGCGACGGGAATAACAAACTGCTTTTTTGAATGTTTGTCGAGCAAGTCCATGGCAATGAGCCAGATAAAAGCTTGTGAAGCGGTCGCCACAAGGGTCCGCAACACAGGCATGGTAATTGAGTAATAGTCGCTGGCTGGAAAACTCTGGTTTTGCAACGTGTATTCAAAAAAGAAGATCTCGGTCATCTCGATGGCATAGCAAATAAAAACGCCGCTGCCATAGATAAAGAAGCGTCGACGAGACGAGGCATAGGCGGCAAGCGAAAGCACTGCCGTCACAATACAGATCACGAGTATCGCTAGGGTATAGAAGAACATCAGGGTGTTCATCTGCCACCGTCCCATCTCATTTCATCTATGGCCGAGCCCTGTATACCTTGTGGGATATAGACGTCTCAACCCTTCGTTCCATTGCGGATTAGGCGCCGAGATACAGCATAGCCGTATACCGTTCGCGGTTCTAGGTAGTAACCCCCCTGCAAGCTGGCTACCTGCGGGTTTATATTGGTTTAGAGGGGGTGTAACTCCGTGAACGGTCTTTAATCCCGAATAAACTAGGTAAAAATTGCATACGGGTGAATGATGGTCTTGTCAACACGAGGCGTGATGTTCGAGCGCCTCATAGCAATAGTCGGCACGACCGGCGGAAAGGAATCGACATGGCGCTGCCTAAGGATTTCATCGACACCAACGACTTCACCAAAGAGCAGATCCTGGCTATCGAGGATCTTGGCCTGGCAATGAAGAAGGCCATCAAGGTTGACGGTTATTATCCGCACCTGCTCCGCAACCAGAGCCTTGGCATGATCTTCCAGCAGGTTTCCACCCGCACCCGTCTTTCCTTCGAGACCGCCATGTGCGACCTCGGCGGCCATGCTCAGTTCTATGGCCCTGGCACCATTCAGCTCGGTGGCCACGAGTCCCTGGGCGACACCGCTCGCGTCATGGGCGACCTGCTCGACATCATGATGGCTCGCGTTGACCGTCACAAGGACGTCGTCGGCCTCGCCAAGGGTTCCGCTGTGCCCGTCATCAATGGCATGTCCGAGTTCAACCATCCCACGCAGGAGATGGGCGACCTCATGACCATGCTCGAGAACCTCCCCGAGGGCAAGAAGATCGAGGACTGCACCCTGGCCTTCATCGGCGACGCCACCCAGGTCTGCGTCTCCCTCATGTTCATCGCCTCCAAGGTCGGCATGAAGTTTGTCCAGTTTGGACCCAAGGGCCACCAGATCCCCGACGGCGGCCTGCACGTTGGCACCGTTGAGGAGCGCGCCGAGTTCGGCAAGCAGATGATGGCCATCGCCGAGGAGAACTGCAAGGTCTCCGGCGGCTCCGTCGTCATCTCCGACGACATCGAGTGCATCAAGGGCGCCGACTTCATCTACACCGACGTGTGGTATGGCCTGTACGACGAGGAGGTCTCGGGCGAGAACTACATGGACGTGTTCTACCCCAAGTATCAGGTCACCATGGACATGATGAACTTCGCCGGCCCCAACTCCAAGTTTATGCACTGCCTGCCGGCCACTCGCAACGAGGAGGTCGTCGACGAAGTCATGGACGATCCCGAGCGCTCCCTGTGCTGGGTCGAGGCCGAGAACCGCAAGCACTCCATCCGTGCTCTCCTTGCCGCTCTGGGCAAGCGCACCCCGCTCAACGACGAGGGTGTCGAGTACTCCGCCAAGGCTGAGCTCCACGCCGCTCTCGAGGCTCTCGAGCAGCTCTAAGCCTCAAGGCTTCTAAAAGCACGTTTGCGGGCGGCGGATGCTCGTCTCCTGTCGCCCGCTCACCGAGGCCCAAGCAATTGCCTTAATACCTTAGGGCCTCGGATCTGTCCAAGACTGAGCGAAGGAGCTCATCATGAGCGACGGAAAGAAAAAGCTTTCCTTCTTGACGGTCATTTCGACCATCATCTGCGTTGTCTTCGTTTGCGAGGCCGCCGCTCCTGCTGCTGCCATTGGCAACCAGCAGTTCTTCTGGTGGATCTTCCTGATCCTGACCTTCCTGCTCCCTTATGGCATGGTTGTCGCCGAGCTCGGCACCACCTATGACGGCGAGGGCGGCATTTACGACTGGGTACGCGATGGCCTGGGCGACAAATGGGGCGCCCGCATCTCGTATTACTACTGGGTCAACTACCCGCTGTGGATCGCCTCGCTGGCTACCATGTTCCCCGACATTTTGGGCATGGTCTTTGGCGTCGAGTTCAACTTGATCGCCAAGATGGGTATCGATCTTGCCTTTGTGTGGATCGTCTACCTCATGGGCCGCTCCAAGGCGGCCGACTCCGAGTGGGTCCTTAACGGTGGCGCCATCATCAAGGTCGCCGTCGCCGTTATCGTTGGCGCTTTGGGCATTTGGTATGCCATGGAGAACGGTTTTGCGAACGACATGTCCGCTGCCACCTTCCTGCCCGAGCTCACCAACACCAACGCTCTCGGCTACCTGTCGATCATCATCTTTAACTTCATGGGCTTCGAGGTCATCTGCACCATGACCGACGACATGGCCGATCCCGCTCGCGATATCCCCAAGGCTATCATCGTCGGTGGCCTGTCCATCGCCGTGATCTACCTGTTCGCTGGCTTTGGCATCGGCGCTGCTGTGCCGGCCGATTCCATCGACCCCGACTATGGCATGATTGTCGCAGTCCAGACCATGGTGGGCGACTCTATGATCTTCAAGGTCATCTGCATCGCCTTCCTGATCACCCTGTTCGCCAACATGGCCGCCTGGTCCTTCGGCGTCAACTCCGTCGCCCGCTACGCTGCCGAGCACGGCAACATGCCCAAGGTCTTCGCCTCGATGATCTCGGATGACGACATGCCCAACGGCGCCAACCTGGTCAACGCCATCGTTGCCTCCCTGGTGCTGTGCCTGCAGCTCGTGCCCATCGACGCCATCTCCAACGGTGTCTTCTGGATGCTCTTCGGCACCTCCGTCGTCTTCCTGCTGCTGACCTACATCCCGATGTTCCCGGCGTTCCTCAACCTTCGCAAGAACGACCCCAACCGCGAGCGTATCTTCACGTTCCCGTTTAAGGGCGCCATGATGAAGGTCATGTTGGCCATCCCTTGCATCGAGCTGATCCTGGCCATCGTTGCAACGCTGGTGCCGCTCTCCGTCGATGAAATTGGCGACAAGGTCCCGATGATTGTTATCTTCATCGTGCTTGTGCTCATCGGCGAGATCGTCCGCGTCGTCAGCGCCAAGGGCCGCGAGACCGAGTACAAGGGTCTCACCCCCGAGCTGGCTGCTCAGCGCCTGGCTGAGGAGGCCGCCGAGGCCGAGGAGAACTAGAGCACCCGGATTTGGGACTCCAACCCTCCTCGCGTATCAAAGTACGCTTCGTCGGGCTTGTCGCTCCCGACTCCAGGCACTCTAGCCTCTTCGGGGGCGTGCCCAAAGCGACAAATTTGCTAACCATTCCCTGGGGTGGGTGTGAGCGATAGCTCCGGTAACCACCGCCCGCCCCAACCTCTCTCTTTCGTATCCTTCGTGCGTATGTCTCCGCGCACTTGGCTACGTCGTCGCTTGCCGGTGCGACTCCGTGAAAACCGGTACCGGGCGCCCCGACCTTTGCCGGGGGACGGGCGCCCACTATCTCTTGGTTTTAGGCCGCGGGTAATCCGCCCGCGGCAAGCGATCGTTCGATTTGGAGGAAATCTTATGCGTACGATCACCGAGTCCGAGTCCACTCCCAAGGCCGACGGCTTCTTTATGCCTGCTGAGTTTGCCCCGCAGGATCGCGTGTGGATGGGCTGGCCCCACCGCACCGACACCTGGGCCCACGGCGCCAAGCCGGCTCAGAAGCAGTATGCCGCCATCGCCCGCGCCATCGCCGAGTTCACCCCGGTCACCATGTGCGCCAACCAGGTCGACTATGCCAACTGCAAGGCCGTCTTCGAGGAGGACGAGAACGTCACCGTCATCGAGATGACCACCGACGACGCCTGGTTCCGCGACACCGCCGCCACCTACGTCATCAACGGCAAGGGTGAGAAGCGCGCCAACCACTGGCACTTCAACGCCTACGGCGGTCTCGTCGATGGCCTCTATTTCCCGTGGGACAAGGACGAGCAGATTGCCCTTAAGATGGCTGAGCTTTCCGGCTGCCGTCGCTATCGTCCCGATGACATGATCCTCGAGGGCGGCTCCATCACCGTCGACGGCGAGGGCACCCTTGTCGTGACCGACCAGTGCCTGCTTTCCCCGGGCCGCACCTGCTCTGCAGTGCTCGAGGAGGAAGAGGATCCCGAGTCCATCTGGCCCAAGTTCAAGAAGAAGTTTGAGCCCTGGAGCGAGGAGCTTCGCGCCTACATGGACGAGCACCTCAAGGATTACCTGGGTGTCGAGAAGGTCATCTGGGTCAAGGAGGGCATCGACCCCGAGGAGACCAACGGCCACATCGATGACGTCGCCACGTTCATCGCCCCGGGCGTCATGGCCTGCATCTGGACCGACGATCCCGAGTATCCGTTCTACGAGCAGTGCCACGCTGCCTACGAGACCCTCTCCAACGCCGTTGACGCCAAGGGCCGCAAGATGAAGGTCTACAAGCTCTGCATGCCCGTGAACCCGCTGTTCATGGACCAGGCTTCCTGCGACACCATCGACGCCGACGAGAACGCCGAGCCGCGCGTTCCCGACGAGCCGCTGATCGCCTCTTACATGAACTACCTGGTCACCAACCACGGCGTTATCGTCCCGCAGTACGGCGACGAGAACGACCAGCTGGCCGTTGACACGCTCCAGAAGATCTACGACGAGGTCTGGGGCGAGGGCGTCTACAAGTGCATCGGCGTCCAGTCCGAGCAGGTCGTCTTCGGCGGCGGCAACATCCACTGCATTACTCAGCAGGAGCCGTCCGCGTAATCGTCTGACTTTCCGAGGCACCCCATCTCGCCGCTCAAACCGTCGCTCGCGTACCAAAGTACGCTTCGCTCCTCTTTCGCGGCGACCTGGGGCACCTCGGAAACCCAGCCGATCAATCGGACAGTCGATGAATCGCACCGTGACCATCTCGGGGCATTGATGGTCGGTTTATTCGATGTCTTGGTCGGCTGGGTTTTTCTTTGGGCACTCCGTTGCCTCCACTTCGGAGTGCCCGCCTCTTTGATTGAGTACGCGTCTGATCTGGGATTTATTGCGGGTTAGGCCAATTGTTCGCTTGAATATCCCAGGTCAGACGCGTCTTCAATTGCCAAAAGATTCCGGTCGCAATCGCGGCCGTTTTGATCGGAGTATCTATGTACCAGCGTATCGTTATCTACACGCGCCTGTTCCGCGAGCGTTGGTCCAACAATTGCATCCTCTCTTCTCTTTGGGATGGCACCTGCACCGGTGACGCGGCCTGCAACCCTACCTTGGGCTGCGCCTTCGGTACAGATGCCATCCTTTTTGCTGCAGGGGGAGCGTGTCGTGGCAGGTAAAAAGTTCTCCCTGTTCGAGGTCATCCTCTCGGTTATCTGCGTTGTCTTTACCATCGAGGCGGCCGCTCCGGCATCTGCCATGGGTAACGTGCAGTTCTTCTGGTGGATCTTCCTCATCATTACGTTTTTGCTTCCCTATGGCCTGGTGGTGGCCGAGCTCGGTACGGCGTTCGATTCCGAGGGCGGTCTGTACGATTGGGTTCGCCTGGGCTTGGGCGACCGTTGGGGCGCCCGCTGCTCCTGGTGCTATTGGGTCAACTTTCCACTGTGGGTGGCAAGTATCGCCTGCATGCTCCCCAGTGTCATCAATGCGGTATGGGGCATCGAATTTTCGCTTGGGGTCCGAATTGCCATCGAGCTTGCCTTTGTGTGGGGCGTCACGGTCATGGCAATGCAGCCGGTGGCCGAGGCCGATTGGGTCATGGATGGCGGCGCCGTCATCAAGGTGCTCATTACCGCTGTGGTGGGAATCGTCGGCATCTGGTTTGCCTGCAATAACGGCTTTGCCAACGATATGTCGTTTAAGACCTTTGTCCCCGATCTGGGAGACACTAACTCACTGACGTATCTTTCAATCATCCTATTCAACTTTATGGGCTTTGAGGTGGTCGCGACCTTTGCCAGCACGATGAAGAACCCATCGCGCGATATCCCCAAGGCGGTTATCGCCGGTGGCGTTGCCATCGCGGCGATCTACATTATCTGTGGCATCGGTATTGGAGCCGCGGTTCCCACCGAGCAGCTTTCACTCGATTCGGGCATTGTGGACGCGGTTGCCGCCATGGTGGGGCGCAGCCACCCGCTGACGATGGTCGTGGGCGTGGCCTTTCTGGTAACGCTGTTTGCCAACATGATCTGTTGGAGCTTTGGCGTCAACAACGTGGCGAGCTATGCCGCGCGCCATGGCAACATGCCGCGTCCCTTTGCGCTGGTGTCCAAGAAGACCGGCATGCCCAACGGCTCGGCACTCATTAACGGTTGTTTTGCCAGCTTGGTGCTGCTACTTCAGATTCCGCTGGGTGAAGGTTCCGACGTCTTTTGGGTCTTCTTCTCGATGAACGTCGTCTTTCTGCTCATGAGCTATATCCCGATGTTCCCGGCGTTTTGGCGCCTGCGTAAATACGACGACCGCTCACGTGTGTTCCGCGCGCCCTTCGAGGGCAAGGTGCTTGCGGTGGCGCTTGCGGTGCCGGTGGTAGAGCTCGTGCTTTCCATTGTTGCGACAATCGTGCCGCTTAACAGCTCGCCCGCCGAGATGTCAAAGTTGCCGATCCTCATGGGTGTGGTGATCGGCGTGTTGCTGGGCGAGGTTTCGCGCCTCATATCGCGCCGCGGCCGCAGCATCGACAATCCCGGCGTTGGTGCAAAGGGGTCAGATTACTTTGCACTAAAACAGTAGCGCCGCGAGTTGCGCGGCGCTTGCTGCATCTTGGATTACTGCTCGCGGTGCTCGGGATCGGAAACGAGCTTAGGCGCAAAGTAGGGGACGTGGCCCAGGTACGGGCGGCTGTCCGAACGCTCCTCGGCGATGCAGGGGACCTCATCGTAAGTAAGTGAGTCGCTCAGGTGGGCGATGGCCTTGGCGGCAGGAGCGACGAGCATCTTGAGCGGTGCGATAGGCGCCATGGCATCTCCTTTCCTGTATGCGACCCGTGCTTTGGCGCGAATGTATATGCCGCAAGTCTAGCATCCCGCCCAGGAGAGCTTCAAACCACCACAAAGGGGACAGGCACCTTTGTGGTGGTTTTGGCGTTTGCCCAGATGAAACCTGCCAAAATGAACCGGTCACCAGGAGATGAAATGGCGTTGGGCGAGAATTTGGTTTGTTAAATAGGGTCCCGACCTGGGCTACTTATAGATTGTGGAAAACTCTACTGTCAGATTATGGCGAATGCTGCTGTAGGATTATGACATGCGCTACTACAGCCTATGGCAACGTACCTCATGAGCGCCGGCGTGGGGCGAGTTGCCATCGCCGCGTGCTACAGCGAGTAGCAGGCGGGCAAAACCACCGCAAAACCGTCGCAAAACCGCGATGAACAACCGCCGCGAAGGGGGACGGGCCCCTTTCGCGGCGGTTTTTTGCCTGCCTGGTGCGTCTCGGATGCAAGTGAGTAGACTTTTTGGGATCTGCCGAGCACATCGCGACAAACGCTCGATAAAACCGCAGGCCAGAGCTGCGGCGTTTTGGGGTGTGCTCGGGATCCCGCCAAAAGCCTACTCACTTGGTTTTCACGGTTAGTAAACCGCCGCGAGGGAAAGCAGCTCCCCCGCGGCGGTCTTAACGTTCGCCCAGATAAAACCTGTCACCACAAGGGGGATGGGCGCCTTTTGTGGTGGTTTTGGTACTTGCTTAGCGGGTTAGCCCTGCGTGTCGCCTCCGTACATGTAGACGATAAAACCGTCGCCGGTGTCTTGACTGTGATCCTCCAGGATGCGCTTCATGTTGAGGTGCTCGTAGAACTGCCAGTCGGAGTTGCAGTCGCTCATCAGGAAGAACTTGGTGCAGCCTGCCTTGGCGAGCTCGGCGCGCGCAAGGTCGATAAGCGCGCGGCCGAGCCCCTTGCCCTGCCACTCGGGCACGATGATGATCAGGTTGAGCTGGCCCTGGGCATACTCGTTGCCTGTGGCGGCAAAGCGATCCGCCGTGGCCTTTTCGCGACTGTCGCCGAAGAGCGAGCCCTCGAGCTTGGCGTCGGCAGCCTTTGCCATTTCGGTTGCCTGGGCGAGCATCTCGTTGTAGCAGGACTCCCACGTGGGGTTGGTGCGCGGCTTGCCGTCCTCGAAGATGCCGATGCAGCAGGCGGCGATAATGCGGCCCTCGGCCTCGGCGACAAGCGCGATAGGTGAGCGTTGCAGCTGCATAGCGATGTTAAAGCGCGCGCAGAAATCGGCAGCTTCGACGTCGCCGCGGTTGCGCAGCGTGTTGCACCACAGCTGGTTGTAGATGGCGGCGATGCCGGTCAGGTCGTCGAGCGTGGCGGCGCGCAGGGTTACGTTGTCAAGGCTCATGAAGGCTCCTTCCAAGTTGGGTCAGGCCACCTCTGAGTGTGACATGGACGCAGGGCGGCCGCATCAATCATTCGGCAGGCGAGCCCCGATCCCTCGGGGACGGAGGAAAAGGGGTCACGAGTGAGGATTTTCGGACGCTTGCCCGACGAGAGTGGATAATCTCCCACTTTGAGCGCGAACATGGGCCAAAAACGGGAGATTATCCACTCTCGTGGTGAGCGGGCCCTTGTGTCGATTCATTCCCTTTTTAGTAGGCTGTGCTTGCACTTTAGCGTGCGACAGCGGATAATGCCGAGCACTCGACAATACGCTTTTTGCTCTCTCTATAGATTGAGGAGGCCCCTATGGCCATGGATTTCAAACGCAGGCTGCCGATCCCCATGGAGATCCGCGAGGAAATGCCGCTTTCCGCCGAGCTTACCGCTAAGAAGCAGGCATTCGACGCCGAGGTCGCCAAGGTCTTTACCGGCGAGGACGCGCGCAAGGTGCTCATCATCGGCCCATGCTCTGCCGATCGGGAGGATTCGGTCCTCGAGTACATGAACCGCCTGGCCAAAACCGCCGAGGAGGTCAAGGACAAGCTCATCATCATCCCGCGTGTCTACACCAACAAGCCGCGCACCAAGGGTACCGGCTACAAGGGTCTACTGCACAATCCCGACCCCGAGGCGCCCGATGACCTGCTCGAGGGCGTCAAGGCCATTCGCCACATGCACCTGCGCGTCATCGAGGAGACCGGCTTCTTTACCGCCGACGAGATGCTCTACCCCTCTAACTATCAGTACCTTGTCGATCTGCTGAGCTACGTCGCTGTGGGCGCGCGCTCGGTCGAGAACCAGGAGCACCGTCTGGTGTCGAGCGGCATTTCGGTGCCGGTGGGCATGAAGAACCCCACTGCCGGCTCCACCACCGTCATGCTCAACTCCATCTACGCCGCTCAGGCGCATCAGAGTTTCATCTTCCGCAACTGGGAGGTCGAGTGCGACGGCAATCCGCTCGCGCACGCCGTTATGCGTGGCTACATCGGTCTCGATGGGCGCACCTACCCCAACTACCACTACGAGCACCTCGAGCGCCTGGCCGAGCGCTATACCGAGCACGCCGGCTATGCCAATCCGGCAGCGGTCATCGACTGCAACCACGACAACTCGGGCAAGCGTCCGCTGGAGCAGTATCGCATTTGCAAGGAGGTGCTCGACAGCTGCCGCCGCAACGAAGCCATTTCAAGGCTGGTCAAGGGCTTTATGATCGAGTCCTACCTTGAGGACGGCAACCAGCCGGTCGACGGCGGTGTCTTTGGCAAGTCGATCACCGATCCGTGCCTGGGCTGGGAAAAGACCGACTACCTCATTCACGAGATCGCGGAACGTATTTAGTTACGCGGGTTTACCAACCCGCGTAACGGCGCTCGCTGTCCGCCCTCTACCTGCGGCGTTGTCTTGCTCCAGGGGCACTCATTGGGGACGTACTTAAATGAGTAGTCGTTGGGGACGTTCTTGTTTGACTAGTCGTTTAAGAACGTCCCCAATGACTACCTTTCAAACCTGGCAGTTAGGGACGTTCCTTATCTGCCGGCACTTGGGGAAACTCCTTGCATCGGCTGACGCGGTTTGCTCGCTGGCATTGCTAGATTTTTTGGCGTTCTCTAAGTCCTGTGGGCAAAAAATGGCAAATATGAGTACTGTTGCTAGCGTAGTATCATATCGATCTTACAAGATAATAGACACAACAGTAAATATGTTCATTAACGTTGGCACACAGAAGCATGCTACCGGGCATTTTGATCAATTTGAAGGCATATCTAGGCCGCAATGAGGTCGTTTGGGGCAGTTTTGGCTGTTACTAAAAAGGTGACAGTACTCATATTTGCCATTTTTTGTCCACGGGGCCTTGAGGGAGGGCGTCAATCAGGTCCCAGGGGAGGCGGTTCGAGGGCCGCAGAACAAAAAACAGGGGCGCAGGCTGTCCTGCGCCCCTGTTCTCGGGCGTTATTCGTTCCCTGCGGCAGAATTTACGCCGCTTCGTCGAACTGCGAATTGTACAGGTCGGCGTAGAAGCCGCCTTGGGCGAGCAGCTCGTCGTGCGTGCCCTTCTCGACGATGTCGCCGTCGCGAATCACCAAGATCACGTCGGCGTTGCGGATCGTGGACAGGCGATGCGCGATGACAAAGCTCGTGCGGCCCTGCATCAGCGCATCCATGGCGCGCTGAATAAGCTCCTCGGTACGGGTATCGACGTTGGAAGTCGCCTCGTCCAAAATCAGCGCCGGACGGTCGGCCAAAATGGCGCGGGCGATGGTCACGAGTTGGCGCTGGCCCTGTGAGAGGTTGGTGCCCTCCTCATTGATCATAAAGTCGTAGCCACCGGCGAGCGTATGGATAAAGTGGTCGCAGCGTGCGGCGCGTGCGGCGGCCTCGACCTCGGCGTCGGTCGCATCGGGGCGTCCGTAGCGGATGTTCTCGCGGATGGTGCCGTTAAACAGCCAGGTGTCCTGCAGCACCATGGCAAACTCGCCGCGCAGCGCCGCGCGGTCCCAGTCGCGCACGTCGACGCCCTCGACGCGCAGCGAACCGCCGTCCACGTCGTAAAAGCGCTGCAGCAGCTTAATGAGCGTGGTCTTGCCGGCGCCGGTGGGGCCGACGATGGCAATGGTTTGGCCGGGCTGTGCCTCGCAGCTAAAGTCGTGGATGATGGTTTTGTCGGGCGTGTAGCCAAACTTGACATGGTCGAACTCCACGTGGCCGGGGCGCTTCTCGGGGATCTGCGCGTCGGCCTTCTGCTCCTCCTCGGGCGCGGCCAAGAACTCGAAGACACGCTCGGTGGCGGCGGCCATCGACTGCATCGTGTTGCTCACGTTGCCCAGCTGCTGCACGGGCTGCGTAAAGTTGCGAACGTACTGGATAAAGCTCTGAATATCGCCGGGCGTGGCGTTACCAGTCAGCGCGAGCTGCGCGCCTACCACGACGACGCCCACGTAGCCCATGTTGCCCACTAGGCTCATAAGCGGCATCATCAGGCCCGACAGGAACTGCGAGCGCCAGCCGCTAATAAAGAGACGGTCGTTTTGGCGGTCGAACTCCTTGATCGAAGCCTCGGCGCGGTCGAACACCTGAATGACGTTCTGGCCGGCAAAATCCTCCTCGATAATGCCGTTGACGGCGCCCAGGACCTGCTGCTGCTCGCGGAAGTACGGCTGCGAGAAGTGGATCATCACCATCAAGATAATCGCGGCGGCAGGCAGCGTGAGCACGGTGACGCCGGTGAGCGGCAGGCTGATCGACAGCATCATGACGAGCACGCCGATAATCTGCGTGACGGACGTAATAAGCTGTGTCACGCTCTGGTTGAGCGACTGACCGAGCGTATCGACATCGTTGGTGATGCGGCTGAGTACGTCGCCCTTGCTGTGACCGTTAAAGTAGCTCATCGGCACGACGGCAATCTTGGCGGCAATCTCCTTGCGCATGCGATAGCAGATCTTTTGTGTGACGCCGGTCATGAGCCAGCCTTGGATCAGGCTGCAGGCAGAGCTCGCCAGATACAGGCAGAGCAAAAAGCCGAGCGTCTTGGCGATCCAGGCAAAGTCAACGTCGCCGGTACCGTTGACCTTGGCAACCAGGCCCTCGAACAGCTTGGTCGTAACCTGGCCGAGCACCTTGGGCCCCACAATGTTAAAGATGACCGAGCATACGGCAAAGGCGACGGCGGCAAACACGGCAATCTTGTGCTGGCCGATATAGCCGAGCAACTGCCTCATGGTGCCCTTAAAGTCCTTGGCCTTTTCGCCGCGGCCCATACCACCCATGCGGCCCATGGGACCGCGCCGGCGGGTGGGCTTGGGAATCTGAGTCTTGGTCTCGTCTGCCATTAGCGCTCGCCTCCTTCCATGACGGCTTCAATCTCTTCTTGGGTAAGCCCCAGCTCCTCGGCGGAAAGCTGCGACTGTGCGATCTCCAGGTATGCCGGGCAGTTGTGCAGCAGTTCCTCGTGCGTGCCGGTGCCCACTACGTGGCCGTCGTCGAGCACGATGATCTGATCGGCGTGCATGATGGTCGCGATGCGCTGGGCCACGACCACGAGCGCGGCGTCGGTAACGTTTTTGGCAAGCTCCTCGCGCAGGCGCGCGTCGGTCTTGTAGTCGAGGGCGCTAAACGAGTCATCGAACACCACGACCTCGGGCTTTTTGGCCAACGCGCGGGCGATGGCCAGGCGCTGGCGCTGACCGCCCGAGACATTGGAGCCGCCCTGGCTGATGGGGGAGTCGTAGCCGCCCTCGCGCTCGGCGATAAAGTCCTCGGCCTGTGCGATGCGTGCCGCCTGGCGCATGTCATCATCGCTCACCATGTCGCCGGCAAATTTGAGGTTGCTCTCGACAGTGCCCGAGAACAGACGCCCCTGCTGCGGGATGTAACCAATGCGGCGGCGAAGCTCGGAAAGGGTCATATCGCGCACGTCGATGCCGTCGAGCGAAATGCTGCCGCCGGTGACGTCGTACAGGCGCGGGATGAGCTGCACAAGCGTGGACTTGCCCGAACCCGTGGAGCCGATGATGCCGAGCATCTGGCCGGCGTGCGTGGTGAAGTTCACACCGCTGATGACATCGGCGCGGGCATCGGGATACTGGAAGCTCACGTCGTGGAAGGCGAGCTCACCGCGCGGCGCGTTGGCCGCGGGCAGTTTGGGCGAGACGGGGTCGTTGATGCTCGTGGGACAGGTGATGACCTCTTCCACGCGCTCGGCTGCGACCTCGGCGCGGGGCAGGATGACCGAAACCATGGTGAGGATCATAAACGCCATGACGATCTGCATGGTGTAGGAGATAAACGCCATCATGTTGCCGACCTGCATCACGCCGTCGGACACGCCCTGCGCACCAAACCAGACGATAAGCACGGTGATGCAGTTCATGACGAGCATCATGAGCGGCATCATAAAGCTCATGGCTCGGTTGGTGTAGAGCTGCGTGGTCATCAGGTCGAGGGACGCCTGGTCAAAGCGCTCGAGCTCATGCTCCTCGCGGTTAAACGAGCGGATGGGCATAAGGCCGTCGAGCAGCTCGCGGGCGGTAAGGTTCACACGGTCCACAAAGCTCTGCATCTTTTTGAACTTGGGCATGGTGAGGCCCATAAGCACGCCGACGACGGCCGAGACCGCGATGATGGCCACGGCGATGGTCCACTCCAGGCCGGTGTGGTTGGCCAGGACGCGCATGACGGCGACGATGCCCATGACGGGCGCCATGAGGCACATGCGGATAAACAGGGTTGCGGCCATCTGAATCTGCTGAATGTCGTTGGTGCAGCGAGTGATGAGCGAGGCCTGGCTAAACTTGCCCACCTCGGCTGGCGAGAAGTGCATGACCTTGTTGAAGGTCTCGCGGCGCAGGTCGCGTGCGATGGAACAGGCGGTGCGCGAGGCCACGGCGCCGGTTAGGATGGTGGCGACCAGTGAGATCAGGCACAGACCAAACATCGTGGTCGCCATGCGGCCCAGGTAGGCGTTCTGCACGTCGGCGGGGTCGATACCCTGCGCCTTGTACTCGTCTTGCACATAGCTCACGGCGCGTTGGGTCACGATGGAGCCCGACATGGAGCCCATTTTGTCCGCCATTTCATTGGCGCCCTCGACGAGCTTGCTTTGGTCTACCAGACCGCCCTCGACACCTAGGCGCAGACTCTTCATGGTGATCTTGCCGCCGTCGGCATCAATCTGCTTTTGCATGTTTTGCGCCGCTGTGGCCTTCTGCTGCATCTCGGCGAGCTGCTCGGGCGTCATTGCCGCCATCTGCTCGGGGGTGGGCATGGCCTGGGCGCCGCCGCCATTGCTTGCCTCGGTGGATGCGCCGGTCATGTCGCCCATGGAGCTGGCGTCGATGCCCTGGTTGAGAGAAAGGACGACGGTCTCGGGCAGGCTCATAATGTCGGCAATCTTGCCGCCATCGGCACGCTCTTCCTCGGTGCCCTTGTACGTTCGAATGCCTTTTTTGTCAGCCTTGCTAAACACGGCCTCCACAGCTTTGGCGTCCTTGGTGCTCATAAAGAGCTCAAGGTCATCGAGTGATTCGGCACGAATGGTGTCGGGCACGGGCGAGGCGATGCCGCCTTGCTGTACGCCCACGTCGACGATGTCGCTCATGTAGGTAGGCAGTGCCAGATCGGCGTTGCAGCTGATTACGATAAGTACGATAGCTGTGAACAGTGCCAGGACATGCTTTTTAAAGAGCTTGAGAATCCTCACTCGGCATCTCTCCTTTCTTGATTGCGGTCGATAATTTCGTTGAAACGCCTTAGAAGGCGCACCATCTCTTGGGTATCTGTTTCGCCGAGCTGCTCGAGGAAGGCCGCGGTGCGCTCCTCGAATTCCCGACGTTTGATTTCGAGATTCTGGAATCCCTTATCGGTCATCGTGACGTGTACACGACGACGGTCGGTCTTTGAGTGCTCGCGCTCGACCCAGCCCTTGGCTTCGAGAGTGCGTAAGATATTGGCGATGCGGGCACTCGAGACCCAGGCGCGATTTGCGAGTTCGCTCGGCGTGAGCGAACCGCCAGCGAGCATGAGGGCGCGCATGACAGCCATCTCGCCGCCGAGAGCTTTGTCCGCAGAGCGTGAAATGCGATGATGCATGCTGCCAAACTCAGTTAAGAGCTGACGCCCAAGCTCATGGAAATCGGTATCTTCCACCGAAAACCCCTAACACTAGAAACTATTTTCGGTGAAAGATGATACCCGCATATTCGGGCCTCATGCAGTGGGCAATATAAAGAGCGCATAAAGAGTTAAAAAATTCAATTGCTGAAGCGTTTCAAAGAACTACTATGCCCGCGGTTAGGCGAGGGGTTGTCACCACCATGACGACTGGGACTCATTTATCGCCACGTGCGATGCTCCAACTTCCCGCAAGGAGACACCTGAATCAAGGGGGTTGGAGTCATGGCATTTGACTTCACGGGCAAAACCGCGATCGTTACCGGCGGCACTCAGGGCATTGGCCTCGAGATCGCCAAGGGCATCGTCGCGGGCGGCGGACACGTCGCGCTCATCGCAAGGAACGCTGCCAAGGGCGAGGCCGCTGTGGTCGAGCTTGGCGAGGGCAACAAGTTCTATCAGCTCGATGTCGCCGATGCACCCAAGGCACGCGAGACCGTCGAGCAGATTTTTACGGACCTGCCGCAAACCAACATCCTGATCAACTGTGCTGGCGTCATCAGCACCAAGAAGTTCGACGAGATCGATGACACCGAGTGGCGTCGTACCATCGACATCAACCTCAACGGTACCTTCACTATGATGAATGCTGTGTACCCGCACTTTAAGGCGGCCCATGCCGGCACTATCGTCAACGTGAGTTCCGTTGCGGGCAAGATCGGTGGCGGCCTGCTCGGCACCGCGGCTTACGCGAGCTCCAAGGCCGGTGTTAACGGTCTAACCAAGGCAGTCGCCAAGGAAGGCGGCAAGTTTGGCGTCCGCTGCAACGCCGTGTGCCCGTCGCTCACCCTTACCGATATGACCTCGATTCTCTCTGACGAGAACTCTCAGCGCATCATCAACGGTATTCCTCTGGGCCGTGCCGCCCAGGCAAGCGAGCCCGCGCAGATGGTGCTCTTCTTTGCCTCCGACCTTGCCAGCTTCGTGAACGGCGAGATCGGTGACTGCGACGGTGGCATCGTTCTGGACGGGTAATACCCCGCGACGTTAATTCGGCGACGGCTCCTGCGACTCGGGACCGTCGCCTTCTTTCTGGCACAGGAGCGTGTGACCGCGTGTCGCACGCATCAAAAGGAGATATAAATGAGTGAATCGACTGCGGTGGAGGCGCCGGCGGCAAAGGAGCCGTTCTTTAAGATGTCCTCCATCCCGGGTGCCAATATTTTGGTGCCGCTTTTGTTGGGCTGCCTGCTCAACACGCTGTTCCCCGACCTGTTCAAAACGCTCGGCAGCTTTACGCTCGGCATGACCCAGCAGGGCGCAGGCCCGCTTGTTGGCGCTTTTTTGCTCATCGTCGGTACGACGATTTCGTTTAAGAGCGCTCCTGCCGCCGCTGCCCGCGGCGCCATCATCATCGCCGTCAAGCAGATCGTGGTCGTTGCCGTGTCGCTGCTCATCCTTTATGTGTTCAACGACAACCTGTTTGGTATCTCGGCCATGGTGATGCTGGCCGCTTGCACGGGTGCGAACAACGCTATGTACGCTGGACTGATGGGCACCATGGGCAATGAGGCCGAACGTGGTGCCGTCGCAATCACCACGCTGGTTGTCGGCCCTCCGGTCACGATGATCGTGCTCGGCGCTGCCGGTCAGGCTCCGATCGGCTGGTCGCTCGTGGGCGCCATCCTGCCGATCGTCGTCGGCATTATCCTGGGTAACCTCTTCCCCAGCTTTAAGAAGATGATGGCACCGGCACTTTCCGCCATCATCGTGCTCGTCTTCTTTGCCATGGGATCGACCATGACCTTTGGCCAGCTTATCAACGGTGGTCTTCCCGGCATCCTGCTCGGCGTGATCTGCTCGGTGGTCTTTGCAATTCCCGTCATCGCGGTCGATAAGCTCACGGGCGGTACGGGTGTCGCAGGTGCGGCCATTTCGAGCTGCGCCGGAGCCAATGTGGCCACGCCTGCTGCCATGGCAAGCGTCAACGAGGCCATGTACGGCGGCGCGGTGCTCGCGACGGCTACGGCGCAGGTCGCAGCATGTGCTATCGTGACGGCCATTTTGACCCCGCTGGTCACCAGCTGGTGCTACAAGCATTTTGAGGGCCAGGGCCACAGCAAGGCAACGACCGACAAAGCCGCCGCAGCCGCCTAATGCCAAGCGGCAATCAAAGCTAAATAACTAGCCATGCCACAGGGCGGCCCCGGGGGAAATCCCGTGGCCGCCCTGTAGTTTCTGTGGGGTCTCTGGGGCACTTTACTCTGCTAAAGCTGGCATAACAGCTAGAGTGAAGGACGTATAAAGGCAAGGGGAAATATCAAGCGAATCGGTGAACGGTAGCTGATGGTGGGAGCGTTTCCTGCGGATTTGTTAAAAACAACCTTATGGTATAAAAAAAGAAACATATAACAGCCCTGATGAAGGGGGTGGCTATGTTATCCTTCTCAAACGGGTGAAATCTTGGGTTTTGGGTTGCAGTTCCAAGGTGGACAAACGTTTTCCCTGCACCAACGTGTGGTGAAGAACGGAAGAAGCCGGTAGTGCAAGCCGATAATTCAAGAATTCAATAAGCAGCGGTGTGAGAGAGCGCCGCATTACACGTAACTAGGAGCGTGGTTACACAATGCAGGAGGCATGGGAAGGCTTCAAGGAAGGCATTTGGACGGGAGAGGTTGACGTCCGAGACTTCATCCAGAAGAACTACACCCCCTACGAGGGCGACGAGTCGTTCCTCGCCGGCCCGACCGAGCGTACCAAGGAGCTGTGGGGCGAGGTTCTCGACCTGCTGCTCAAGGAGCGCGAGCAGGGCGGCGTCCTCGATATGGACACCAAGACCGTCACGGGTATCGTGAGCCACCCCGCTGGCTACATCGATAACGCCCATCGCGACAAGGAGACCATCGTCGGCCTCCAGACCGACAAGCCGCTCAAGCGCGCGCTGCACGTCAACGGCGGTATCCGCATCGCTTGCCAGGCTGCCAGCCAGCACGGCTACAAGATCGACGAGAACGTTGTCGAGCGCTACACCTTCGAGCGCAAGACTCACAACGCCGGCGTCTTCGATGTCTACACCCCCGAGATGCGCGCCTGCCGCTCGGCCCACATCATCACCGGTCTGCCCGATGGCTATGGCCGCGGCCGCATCATCGGCGACTACCGTCGTGTCGCCCTGTACGGTGTCGACTACCTGATCAAGGACAAGGAGGCCCAGAAGGCTTCCACCCCGACGGTCATGACCGCCGACAACATCCGCGATCGTGAGGAGCTGCAGGAGCAGATCCGCGCCCTCGGCGAGCTCAAGATGATGGCCGAGACCTATGGTTTCGACATTTCCAACCCTGCTACCAACACGCAGGAGGCCATCCAGTGGATGTACTTCGCCTACCTCGCTTCCGTCAAGGAGCAGAACGGCGCCGCTATGTCCATCGGCCGTACCTCCACGTTCATCGACATCTACGCTGAGCGCGACCTTGCCAACGGTACCTTCACCGAGGAGCAGATCCAGGAGTTCGTGGATCACTTCATCATGAAGCTCCGCATGGTCAAGTTTGCCCGTACCCCCGAGTACCAGGCCCTGTTTACCGGCGATCCGCAGTGGGTCACCGAGTCCATCGGCGGCATGGGTGTTGACGGCCGTACGCTCGTTACCAAGATGAGCTACCGCTACCTGCACACGCTCGAGAACATGGGCACCAGCCCCGAGCCCAACATGACCGTTCTGTGGTCGACCCGTCTGCCCGAGAACTTCAAGAAGTTCTGCGCCAAGACTTCTGTCGCCAGCTCCTCGATTCAGTACGAGAACGACGACCTCATGCGCGTCTACCACGGCGACGACTACGGCATTGCCTGCTGCGTGTCCTCCATGCGCATCGGCAAGGAGATGCAGTTCTTCGGCGCCCGCGCCAACCTGGCCAAGTGCCTGCTGTACGCACTCAACGGCGGTGTTGACGAGGTCTCCAAGAAGCAGGTCGGCCCCAAGTATCGCGCCGTCGAGGGCGATACGCTCGATTACGACGACGTTGTGGCCAAGTACAACGACATGATGAAGTGGCTCGCTGGCGTGTACGTCAACTCGCTGAACATCATCCACTACATGCACGACAAGTATTGCTACGAGCGCATCCAGATGGCTCTGCACGACAAGCACGTGCACCGCTGGTTCGCTACGGGCATTGCTGGCCTTTCCGTCGTGGCTGACTCCCTGTCCGCCATCAAGTACGCCAAGGTCCACCCCGTCCGCGACGAGAACGGCATCATTGTCGACTTCGAGACCGAGGGCGAGTTCCCCAAGTACGGTAACGACGACGACCGCGTCGACCAGATCGCTCACGACGTTGTGCACCAGTTCATGGAGTACATCCGCATGAACGACACCTACCGCAACTCCGTGCCCACGACCTCGGTTCTGACCATCACCTCCAACGTCGTGTACGGCAAGAAGACCGGTTCTACGCCTGATGGCCGCAAGGCTGGCCAGCCCTTCGCCCCGGGTGCTAACCCCATGCACAAGCGCGATAGCCACGGCGCCATCGCTTCGCTGTCTTCGGTTTCCAAGCTCCCGTTCCGCGATGCTCAGGACGGCATCTCCAACACCTTCTCCATCATCCCGGGTGCGCTCGGCAAGGAGGACCAGGTGTTCTTTGGCGATATCGACCTTGATCAGCTGGGCGAGTAACTATTGTTAGTGCTATACTAACAATAACGATTACTGATTAGTGCGCCGGTTTCGGCCGGCGCCTATCGATCGAAGGAGACACATTATGAAGGTTTCTGAAGTTTCCGAGACTCAGGCCGATAACCTGGTCCACATGCTCGACGCTTACGCCGAGAAGGGTGGCCACCACCTGAACATCAACGTCTTCAACCGTGAGACGCTGCTCGACGCTCAGGCTCACCCCGAGAAGTACCCGCAGCTGACCATTCGCGTTTCCGGCTACGCCGTGAACTTCCACACGCTCACCAAGGAGCAGCAGGACGAGGTCATTTCGCGTACCTTCCACAACAAGTTCTAAAGGGGTTTAACTCCCGCAGGATCGCCGGGGCTGTTTGGGCTACCTCCCAAAACGTCCTCGGACATGCAAGAAGCCCTCGCTGCGCACTTCGTGCGGCGAGGGCTTCTTGCGTCCTGCGGAATATTTTGGGAGGTAGCCCAAACAGCCCCGGCGGGGTCCTGTGTAGTCACCCTTTAGGCGGAACTCTCCTAATAGATTGATCGTTGGGGATACTTTCTTAGTTGCGCTACCGTTTATCGCGTATAGCTACCGTTTGCGGAGTAAGTAACACTTAGCAATAAACCGTGTAGAATCTCAGTTAAGCACGGAGTTTTCCAGGGAGACGCTGTCCTTTGTTATGTGCAAAGGGCGGCGTCTCTTTGGCGCTTGGACGCCGTTGTGCAACAGTGCGCCGGGCGTGTGTCATGTAGTGAAAAGCCAACGTCGAGATGGGTCGTGATAAGAATGGGCAAGTACGTAATCGTGGTTGAGTCTGGGTCGGATGTGACGCCGGAGCTCTGCGAGCGCTACGGCATCGTGCGCGTGCCTATGCATGTCACGATTGGTGACGAGACCGTCGAGGACGGCTCGATCGATCCGCTCGAGATTTACTCGCGCTGTAACGAGTTTGGCGTTATGCCCAAGACCAGTGGCTGCTCGCCTGCGGATTTTGCTCACGTGTACGACCGCATTCATGCCGAGCAGCCCGACGCGACCATTTTGCATCTTGCATATTCCGAGGCCACGACCTGTTCGCATCAGTCCTCGAAGATTGCAGCGGAGGGGCGCGACTACGTGTTCTCCATGGACACGCGCTTTGTCTCGGTAGGCCAGTCGCTCGTTGTCGTCGAGACTGCCAAATACATCGAGGCCCACCCCGATGCCACCGTCGACGAGATCTTTGCATTTACGAATTCCGTCATGGACCGCGTGCTGTTGGGCTTTGTTCCTACCGACCTTGCCTTCCTTAAGGCGGGCGGTCGTCTGTCCAACGTGGCATTCCTTGGCGCCCACCTGCTCAAGATTAAGCCCTGCATCGAGGTGACGGGCGGCAAGTTCGTGGCGACCAAGAAGTTCCGCGGTTCTATGCTCAAGTGCGCCCGTGCCTTTCTTGACCACATGGTAGCGAAGGGCGAGATCGACTACTCGCATATTAGCCTGGCGTATTCGGTAGGCCTTTCCGAGGAGCTGCGCGACGACATGGAAGTCTATGCTCACGACCTGGGCTTTAAGGACGTTACCTGGACTCAGGTCGGCGGCGTCATCTCGAGCCATTGCGGCCCGACCGCCTTCGGCGCGGTGCTCACGCTCAAGGCGTAAAGGCCTGGCGTCTATTGATATCTATCGCCACAGCGGCGGGCGGGTTGCGACAACCCTCCCGCCGCTCTTGCGTGGGGCCAAATAGGACAACCCAATTGGCCGCCAAACCGTTTCACCATCATGCGTATGGGCTAGAATGGCTCTGGCATTTTAATTGGCAATAACCAAAGAGAGGCAAGGTTGCGGGAATGGCTGAGATGACGCTTGAGGGTGTGGATGCTCGTCCCGAGGACTCTGCGTTTACCCTGGGCCGCGTACATTCGATTGAAACGATGGGAACGGTCGACGGACCCGGCATCCGCTTTGTGGTGTTTGTTCAGGGCTGCCCCATGCGTTGTGCGTATTGCCACAACCCCGATACCTGGTCGGTTAACGGCGGCACCATGGTGACCGTCGAGCACCTGATGGACGAGTTCCAGAGTAACCATGAGTTCTACCGTAGCGGCGGCATTACCGTTTCGGGTGGCGAACCGCTCCTGCAGCCCGAGTTTTTGGCCGACCTGTTCCGTGCAATGCACAACAATCCCGATGGCCGTGTGCATATCTGCCTAGATAGCTGTGGCTATGCATTTGATCCCAAGCATCCGGAGAAGTTCGATGCTGTTCTCAACGAGACCGATATGGTGCTGCTCGACATCAAGCATGCCGATCCGGTTGAGCATAAAAAGCTGACCGGTTGCGATCCTGCGCGCATCCTGGCGTTTGGCGATGAGCTTGCCCATCGCAAGATTAAGGTTGTTATTCGCCATGTGGTGGTGCCGGGTATCACCGACACGGCGGAGGAATGCGAGAAGCTCGGTCGCCTGATCGCTCCATGGCACAACGTGGTGGGCCTGGAAATGCTGCCGTATCACACGATGGGTGTCGTCAAGTACGAGCAACTGGGTATTCCCTATAAGCTCGAGGGCGTGCCCCAGATGGATACCGCGCGCATGCCCGAGCTGCGCAACGCCGTCATGGCCGGCATGAAAAAGCGCCGTGCGGAGCTCAGGTCGGCCATCGGCTAACAAGCCCGTCCCAAATTGACTACCCTTTAAGATGCGCAACAAGGCGGGCTGGATTAGCGAGGATGGTTACTATTCGACATGCGATGCCGGACTGATCGAAGTCGACGGCCATAGCTATGTTATGAGTATCATGACATCGATGCCGTGGAGCGACCGCTCGAGCGAGGTTACGGCCGCGATTGCAAAGGCTCTGTTTGATACGCGAGCTGCACTGGCTTA
This sequence comes from uncultured Collinsella sp., assembly GCA_902490445.1. Lineage (GTDB taxonomy): Bacteria > Actinomycetota > Coriobacteriia > Coriobacteriales > Coriobacteriaceae > Collinsella. Next base: position 3,006 of record CABUDZ010000018.1, on the reverse strand, counting down.
GCGTGTTCGTTTGGCGAGGTCAAACAAAATGCTGGTACCATACCGTGGTTGAGAATTTCGTATAGGTTTGGGGAATGGTATGGCTACCATCGCGATTATCGGTGCGCTCGAAAAAGAGATCATGCAGATTAAGGAAGAGCTGAGCGACGTTTGCGAGGCGCGGGAGGCAGGCTTGACCGTTGTGAGCGGTGAGCTCGACGGTCTGACAGTTGTCGCCACAACGGCGGGCATGGGCACGGTGAACGCCGCCGCTGCAACACAGCACCTCATTAGCAAGTATGCTCCGCAGGCTGTTGTGTTTTCGGGCATTGCGGGCGGTTTGAACCCCAAGCTCCATATCGACGACGTGGTCATTGGCAAACGCCTACGCTATCTGGATACCGATACCGCGCTTATCGCCGAGTCCGCACCGGGGCTCGAGGAGTTTGGCTCGACACCCGCGCTGGTCGATATTGCCGTCGACGTGCTTGCTGAGCGTGGGTTTGTTGATGCTTCGACAAATGCAGCCGCTTCGAACGAGGGAGCCAAACAATTCCTGGTCGGCACGATTGCCACGGGTAACCGCTTTGTGACGGGCGCCGCCATGCGCAACGACGCTATCGAGGCGACGCATGCCGATTGTGTCGGCATGGAGGGCGCGGCAATTGCCCATGTCGCAACCAAAAATGGTGTCGATTGCCTGGTGTTGCGCGCTATCAGCGATAATTGTGACGAGGCGTACGATGCAATTTGCGACCGAGAGTTCGATCTGTTCGAGTACGCGCGTGTCGCAAGTGACATCACGCTCGATATCGTCCGCCGCATTGCTGCTGCGCAATAGCGCGCTCTTTTGTAAGAACCTACGACCAAGGAGTGTCCATGGCCGATTCCATTAACTACCAGCTTGCCAAGTTCGTCGCCAGCTACGGCAAGGTTTCGCAGATTCCCGAGTCCACCTGCCCCGAGGTGAGCTTTGTCGGCCGCTCCAACGTGGGCAAGTCGTCGATTATGAACAAGCTCTTTGGCCGCAAGAACCTGGTCAAGGTTTCCAGTACGCCGGGCAAGACGAGCAACATCAACTTCTTTGAGGCCGACGACGTGCATTTCGTGGACCTGCCGGGTTACGGTTTCGCTCGTCGCTCCAAGGCCGAGCGCGACCGCTGGGCCGAGCTTATTGGCGACTTCTTTGACTCCGAGCGCAGCTTTAACCTGGTCGTATCGCTGGTTGACATTCGTCACGACCCCAGCAAGCTCGATCATGACATGATCGACTACCTGCAGGGCAACGAGTTCAACTTTATCGTCTGCCTCACCAAAGCCGACAAGCTCAGCCGCACCCAGCAGGCCCGCCAGGCAGCAGCCATCAAAAAGCAGCTCAACGTCCCGGCCGAAAACGTAATCATCACAAGCTCCCAGACTGGCACCGGTATCGATGAACTCAAGCGCCGCATCGCCGAAGCCTGCCTCTAATCGGGCTGCAACCCCTCAAAAGCTCTCATCTATATCACCCCAGTGATACTTATTGGTAAACTATCACTGGGGTGATATTTTTTAGGAGGTCGATATGGAGCTTTGGCACGGGTCGGAGGTTGTTGTCGAACATCCATCGCTGGATAGATGTAGACAGTTCAACGACTATGGGCGTGGGTTTTATTGCACGCCACATGAGGAAATGGCGATGGAATGGGCATGTCGGACCGAGTCTGATGGCATTGCGAATCGATATGAGCTTGATTTAGATGGTCTTGCGATTTTGGATTTGGAATCAGGTGAGTTCTCGATTCTCAACTGGCTTGCAATTCTGGCGAATAACAGAGAGTTCAATGTCTCGACGCCATTGGCGCGCGAAGGGCTACGATTTCTACTTGATAACTGCCTGATTGATATTTCTTCATATGACGTTATTCGGGGCTATCGCGCTGACGACTCCTATTTTTCGTTTGCAAGACAGTTTGTCAGCGGCATGATATCGCTCAGACAGCTGCAACGTATCATGCGCTTGGGTGATTTGGGTATTCAATATGCTCTTATGAGCGAGCGCGCTTTTTCGGTGATTAGATTCTGCGATTGGAAGCAGGCTTCGGGGTCTGAGTTTTATCCCAAGCGTTTTGAGCGTGAGCAGAATGCTCGATGCAAATACTTGGATACGGTTAACGGGTTCGATTCCGAAGGTATCGACATTAGGGATTTAATGGCAGGGAGGGTTGATTTGAATGATCCAAGAGTTAACGGATTGTGGGCCGAGTAGGACATACCCCGTCTACTACCTCGAGGATGCAATGAACAACCTCGGTGACTGCTTTGACTATGCCGTCAATGACTATGGAGCAGAAGGATCTGAAGTTGCTGAACTCTTTTGTCTGAGCGGGGTTGCCCGCGAGTTTGAGCGTGGCAACGCATGGGTCGTATCGGGAAAATCGGGCGTTGAGCTGTTCGCACTGATCGCTGAAAGATCGGGCTATCAAAACAGGCCTATACCGGACTGCACCTATCGATTTGAGAAGACGCCGGAATATTGGGCGGGCTGGATGCTGGCATACCTGCAGTGGCGTTTAGGGGAGTCTTTCGAAGATCTGCTGCATGTCGTTCCATTTGATGCGCTGCGCGGTCTGTACTATCCCTGGCATGAAGCCTCAGAGGAACGTGTGGCGCGTCTTATTTGCGATATGGCGAAGAAAACACCTCGTCAAACTAAACTGGCGCAAGCAAGAAAGAGGCTCAAGAAAACCCAACAAGACCTGGCATACGAATCGGGCGTATCACTCCGCTCAATCCAAATGTACGAACAGCGCCAGAGAAACATCAACGAAGCATCGGTAACAACCGTAAGGGATATGGCGAAAGTCCTGCACTGCAGCATCGAAGACATCTTAGAGCCAGTCTTTGAATACAAAGAAACTAGCGCAGCCTAAAAGAGATGCTGGCCGCTGATTGCTCAAGTTGCAGTTCGAGCAATTTGAGCAGCGAAGCCGACTGCCTAGTGGGGGCATGTGGGCCTTCTAGGTATCAAAATCCGCCTACGTATCG
>CABUDZ010000017.1 GCA_902490445.1 uncultured Collinsella sp. | reverse complement strand
CAAAAAACGTACCCGAACCCTTTCTCGTAAAGAATCGGGTTCGAGTACGAACTGAATGCTGGAGCAATAAAAAACCACCAGAAAGGTGCCTGTCCCCTTTGTGGTGGTTTTGGGCCAGCCCTAGAGCGTGTGGCCGTAAGCGTCGGCAGCCTTGATGGCGGCGGCGAACTTTTCGTCGGTGAAGGGCTCGGGGTTGCCCTGCTTCCACTCGTTGGTGGCGTGCGCGAACTCGCACAGGGCAGGGATGTCGGCCTCGGAAAGGCCGACCTGCTCAAGCGTCACGGGCAGCCCCATCTGCTTGTTAAAGGCGGCGTAGCGCTCAAGGTTCTTGGTATCGCCCGTATAGGCAAACAGCACGAGCACGCCCAGGCTCACGACCTCGCCGTGCAGGTAGGAGCCCTCGCGCGGGATGCTGCACGTGGCGTTGTAGAACGCATGCGCCACGCTCGAGTTGTAGTAGTAATCGTTTTGGTTGGTCAGGTTCGAGACATAGCCCGTGTTGACCACGATGTCGAGCGCGATCTGCTTGACGGCCTCGCTCGACAGGTCCTGGCGCACGTCCTCTAGACCCTGCACGCCATAGGTAAACAGCGGCTCGGAGCAGGTGTGGGCGAGTGCCAGGCCAAGTCCGGCGGTGTGCTCCAGGTTGCCGGCGCTCGTGGCGTACTCGACCTCGGGCTGCTTGGACAGGGCATCGCCCACGCCCGCCCAGAAGTACTCCGCCGGAGCCTCGGCGATGATCTTGGGGTTGATGAAGATGTGCGCGGGGCGGTTTGGGTACGAATAGCCCTCGAGCGAGCCGTCGTCGTTGTAGACAACGGCAATGGCGGTCGCGGCCGAGCAGTTGGAGCAGATCGTCGGTACCGTAAAGACGATCTTCTTGAGCTCGATGGCCGCTGTCTTGACGGTGTCGAGCGCCTTGCCGCCGCCGCATGCGATAAGAACGTCGGCTTCTTGGCAGACAGGGGAGTTCACAACCTTGGCGATATTGGCGCGCGTACTGTTGGTGCCGTAGACGCGCGTCTCCAGAATCTCGACGTCGGTGCCCTCCAGCGCCGCTTCGATACCGGGAAGCGCCGCTGCCAGTGCTCGTTTACCACCGATAATCGCGACCTTGGTCGCTCCGTACTCGTCCAGTGCGCCGGGCAGCTCGTCAAAGCAGTCCTCGCCGACGGTGTAGTCGCTCATTCCAATCGTGCGCATAGCAGCCTTCTTTCGTTAGATAAAGTGCTTTCAGGTATTTTGCTCCAAGTGAGTGCTTGCGATCGCGAGAAGTTTCTAAAGTATGAAACCGATGTTGAGGGTTTTTCGCCGGCGTTGACCGTGTTACCATACAGCGCATAAGCGTTGATGGGGACGAGTAGTCGGCCGTCCGCATGCTACAGAGAGCGGGGAGCGCTGAGAACCCGTGCATGCGACCGATGAAAATCACCCCGGAGCTGCGGTCCCAACGGGCGCGCCGCACAGGCACGTCTTAGTAGACATCGCCGAGATGGTCGTCGATACAGACCAGCCGAGTAACGGATGCGAGCGCGCGAATACGCGGGCGAGGGCATCTAAGCTGGGTGGTTAAACGAAGAGCTTTTGCGGGCGTGCAGCCCGTTTGTGGCGCTTCGTCCCAGCTTGTAGGGACGGGCGCTTTTTTGGTGCCCAGAGGGCGTGCGCGCCCATGACAAGAAAGGGGTACCGTGGCAAACGAGTACAAGCAGACGATGAATCTGCCCAAGACCGGTTTTCCCATGCGTGCCGGTCTTTCCAAGTCCGAGCCCAAGCGGCTCAAGGACTGGCAGGACAACAAGGTCTACGAGCAGGTTCTGAAGAAGAACGAGGGTCACAAGAAGTTCGTGCTGCACGACGGGCCTCCGTACGCCAACGGCCCGATCCACATCGGCCATGCCATGAACAAGATCTCCAAGGACATGATCAACCGTTACTGGATGATGCAGGGCTATGAGGTTCCCTATGTCCCCGGTTGGGACTGCCACGGCCAGCCGATTGAGCACAAGGTCGAGGAGAAGCTCGGCACCGAGAAGTTCAACCAGACCTCCACGGCTAAGATCCGTGAGCTCTGCAACAAGTTCGCTGTCGAGAACATCGAGCTGCAGAAGGCCGGCTTCCGTCGTCTGGGTGTGCTCGGCGACTGGGACAATCCCTACCTGACGCTCTATCACCAGCACGATGCCGCCGACATCGAGGTCTTTAAGGCCATGTTCGATAAGGGTATGATCTATCGCGGCCACAAGCCGGTTCACTGGTGCAAGCACTGCCATACCGCGCTGGCCGAGGCCGAGATTGAGTACTCCGACGAGACGAGCCCGTCCATCTTCGTGCGCTTTGAGATGACTTCCAAGCCCGCCGGCCTCGAGGACTTCGACGGCCCGGTCGACTTTATCATCTGGACGACCACGCCGTGGACCATCCCCTCCGACCAGGCCGTTTCCCTCAAGCCCGGCGCCGCCTATGTCGCCGTTGAGCACGAGGGCCGTGCCGAGGTCATGCTCGAGGACCTGGCTCCCAAGTGCTGCGAGGAGTTTGGCTGGGAGTACACCCCGGTTATGGTCGACGGCAAGCCCTATGTGGTTCCCGCCGAGACCTTCCACCACATCCACTACAAGCAGCCGATCTTTGACGGCGTTGAGGGCGTGGCGCTGCTGGCCGATTACGTCGGTGTCGATGACGGTACCGGTATCGTCCACAACTCGCCCGGCCACGGCGTCGACGACTACTTTGCCTGCCTCAAGGAGGGCATCACCGACATCTGCATGCCGGTCGACGACGACGGCAAGTTCTACACCGGTGAGGAGTTTGGCACCGGTGGCCCCTTCAGCGGTATGGATACCGACGAGGCCAACCCTCACATTATCGAGTTCCTGCGTGAGCGCGGCACCCTGGTCCTCGAGAAGAAGATCACGCACAGCTATCCGCACTGCTGGCGCTGCAAGCACCCGGTGCTCTTCCGTGCTACCGACCAGTGGTTTGTCTCGATGGACAAGACTGGCTTGCGCGAGCAGGCTGGCAAGGAGGTCCGCGAGAACGTTAAATGGTATCCGGCGCATGCCGCCAACCGCATTGGCGCCATGGTCGAGCAGCGTCCCGACTGGTGCATCAGCCGTCAGCGCAACTGGGGCGTGCCTATCCCCAGCTACACCTGCGCCGACTGCGGCGAGAAGGTCATGAACGACGCCACGCTCGACGCCGTCATCAAGCTCTTCCACGATAAGGGCTCCGACGCCTGGTTCACCGACGCTCCCGAGAGCTACCTGGGCGAGGCCTGCGTCTGCCCCAAGTGCGGCGGCCATCACCTCAAGGCCGATAAGGACATCCTCGACGTGTGGTGGGATTCCGGCGTTTCCTGGAAGGCCGTCTGCGAGTACCGTCCCGAGCTGGAGTATCCGGCGGATGTGTACCTCGAGGGCTCCGACCAGCACCGCGGTTGGTTCCAGAGCTCGCTGCTTACCTCGGTGGGCGCCAACGGCCACGCTCCGTACAAGGCGGTCGTCTCGCAGGGCTTCACCCTCGACGGCCAGGGCCGTAAGATGTCCAAGTCGCTTGGCAACGTCATCGACCCCAATAAGGTCTGTGACGAGATGGGCGCCGACATCATCCGCCTGTGGGTCGCCTCGGTCGACACCAGCTCCGACGTTTCCATCGACCACGAGATTCTCGCTCGTACGTCCGATGCCTACCGTCGTTTCCGCAACACGCTGCGCTTCCTGCTCTCCGAGCTTGAGGGCCAGTTTGAGCCCGAGACCGACGGCGTCGCTTTTGCCGACCTGCTGCCGCTCGACAAGCTCATGGTTGCCCGTCTGACCCAGGTCCAGGCCGAGGTCGACGATGCTTACTCTTGCTACGAGTTCCCGCGCGCTTACCGTGCGCTTTACGACTTCGTGGTTACCGAGCTTTCCAACGTGTACCTCGACGCCCTGAAGGACCGTCTGTACTGTGAGAAGCCCGGCTCGCTCGAGCGTCGCAGCGCCCAGACCGTGCTCGCCGAGCTCTTCTCGATGCTCATGCGCGACCTGCAGCCGATCTTGTCCTATACGGTCGACGAGGCCATGGCCTATGCGCCCGCCGGCTGCGTCGATCACCAGAAGTACGCCGCGCTGCTCGATTGGTACAAGTCGCCCATCACGGTCGACGAGGCCAACGAGTTTGAGGGCGTGCTCGAGGCTTCACTCGAGCTCCGTAGCGTCGTGACCAAGGCCCTTGAGGATGCCCGCTCCGCCGGCACCTTCACCAAGAGCCAGCAGGTCCGCGTCAAGGCGGTCGTTCCCGCCGAAATGTATGCGCTGCTGACCGGCGACAAGGCCGTCGACCTGGCCGAGTTCTACATCGTCTCCGATGTTGAGCTTACCCAGGGCGAGGAGCTTTCTGTTGCCATCGATGCTGCCGAGGGCGAGTGCTGCGACCGTTGCTGGAACTACCGCACCACCGTCGGCGAGTACAACGGCCACGCTCACATTTGCAAGCGCTGCGCGAATGCCCTTTAAGGCACGGTAACTCGGCATTTTATTAATAGGGAGAATTTAGGCGCCTTCGGTCCATTTGCTCCGCTGAAGAAAAGCGACATTCCGTTATCCGGAATGCCGCTTTCTTTTATGCTGGTTATTTATCTGACGTTAGCGAATGTGTCGTGCGCTCTGCGTGTGGCAATATAAGATAGTTATTTGCGTTAAACGGAATTTGATTATCTGAGGGTAGGGGATTTCTTTGGGTCGTGGTGCGGATATGACGCCGCCTTTGCGTTGGCGGTTGGGTGTTGCTGGTGGGGTGGCGTTGGTTGTGCTGCTTGTTGACCAGCTGACCAAGCTTGCGGTTCGTGCCGTGGGCGACGCCTTGCATGTGACCGTCATCCCCGGTGTTTTCGACTTTATGTTTGTCCGCAATATCGGTGCTGCCTTTAGCATGGGCGAGGGGCATGGCATCGCGTTTGCCGTGCTGGCGTTGGCGGTCATTATCGCTATTGCCGTGTACCTCGTTCGTGCACCTCAGCTCGCCCATCTTGAGGTTGTGGGCATGGCGATTGTTGCGGGTGGTGCTATCGGCAACGCTATCGATCGTTTGGCCTTTGGCTTCGTGACCGATTTTATTGCCACCACCTTCATCGACTTCCCCGTCTTCAATGTGGCCGATATCGGCATTACGGTCGGTGTGGTGCTGGCGCTCTTCGGTTACATGTTCTTGAGCCCCGCGGCTCGTGAGGTCGATGCGACCGCCGAGCTTAACGCCCGTGACGAGGCCCGCGCCAAGCGCAAGGCTAAACAACGTGGGGAGCGTGCCCGCAAGATTCGCGAAAGGACTGAGCGCTAATGGCCGACATCCATATCCTTGTTGCCGACGATGCCGCTGGTCAGCGTCTTGACGCCTATCTGGGCGCCAATGACGGCTGCCCTACGCGCTCTGCCTGCGCACATCTGATTGAGGGTGGGGTCGTAGTGGTCAATGGCGAGACCTGCCTGTCCAAAAAGTACGCCGTGCGAGCCGGTGACCGTATTTCGGTTGATTTGCCCGAACCGCACGATCCCACCGACGTGATTCCCGAGGCCATCCCGCTCGACATTCGCTATGAGGACGACTACCTCATCGTGCTCTCCAAGCAGCGCGGCCTGGTGTGCCATCCTGCGCATGGTCATGAGAGCGGTACGCTCGCGAATGCGCTGGTCTATCACTGCGGTATCGACCATCTGGGCACCGTGCAGGGCGAGGACCGCCCCGGTATCGTACATCGTTTGGATCGCGATACCTCGGGTCTTATGCTTGCGGCAAAGGACGACGATACCCAGCGCGCGCTCCAAAATCTTATCCGTACGCGCACGCTCGACCGCCGCTACATTACGCTCGTTCACGGTCATATCGCCATGGATGAGGGCACCATTAACACCGGCATTGCCCGTTCTACACGTGACCGTGTCAAGATGGCGGTTTCCGATGATCCTTTTGCACGCCAGGCCATCACGACCTTTAAGGTCCTTGAGCGCTTTGATTCCACGCGCTTTGATGACGGCTACACACTCGTTGAGTGTCACCTGTTTACCGGTCGCACGCATCAGATTCGCGTGCACATGCGCCATATCAACCACGCCTGCGTGGGCGATCCGCTCTACGGTAAGTGCGATGCGCGTGCCGATCAGGGTCTGACCAGGCAATTCCTCCATTCCTGGCGCGTGGCGTTCGATCATCCCGTGACGGGAGAGCGCATTGAGTGCCGCGACGAGCTGCCGTGGGATCTCGCCGCCGTCCTCGACGACTTAGCCCCGCGTTCGCTTGGCCGCACTGCTGCCGGCGACGAAATCGTACCGCAGCTCGGCCTGCTCGAAGCCTAGCCAGTATTAGGTGGTTTCTTGAACTCGGTAAGCCTGCGGTAAGATATACGATTGTTTACGTATCACGTTCCTGGGAGCCTGCATGCTCGCCTTTTTACAAACCAACACACCCATCGTGATCTTCAACCAGATTGTCGTCACGCTGCTCACGGTCTGCTTCTTGTACCAGGTGGTCTTCTTTGTCATCGGTGCTCTCCGCGGCGAGGTCGCGCCTCCCAAGGCCAAAAAACTCCACCGGTATGCCTTCTTTATTGCAGCACACAACGAGGAGGCCGTTATCGCCAACCTCGTTCGCTCCATCAAGGACCAGGATTATCCGTCCGAGCTCATCGAGGTCTTCGTGGTCGCCGATGCCTGCACCGATAACACCGCGCAGCTCGCGCGCGAGGCGGGCGCTGTCGTGTACGAGCGAAACGACCTGGCCCGTAAAGGCAAGAGCTGGGTCATGGACTTTGGTTTTGACCGCATTCTTAACGAGTATCCCGATACCTTTGAGGGCTTCTTTATCTTCGATGCCGACAACGTTATCTCCCGCGATTACGTCTCCAAGATGAATGACGCCTTTGACCAGGGCTTCCATGTGGTCACAAGCTACCGCAACTCCAAGAACTTTGGCAGCTCGTGGATCTCGGCTGCCAACGCCACTTGGTACCTGCGCGAGGCGCGTTTCCTTAACAACGCGCGTAATATCTGCAAGACGTCCTGCGCCGTATCGGGTTCGGGCTACCTTATCTCGGCTAGCGTTATTGAGGGCATGCACGGCTGGCAGTTCCATACGCTGACCGAGGATATTCAGTTCACCACGTTCTGCGCTATTCACGGCATTCGTATTGGCTATGCGCCGGCGGAGTTCTTTGACGAGCAGCCTGTGACGTTTAAGGCGTCCTGGAAGCAGCGTATGCGCTGGACCAAGGGCTTCTACCAGGTGTTCTTTACCTACGGTAAGCATCTGGTCAAGTCGACCTTCCGCTATCATCGTTTTGCCGCCTACGACATGTTTATGACGATTGCCCCTGGTATGCTGTTATCGCTGATTTCGATGCTCGCCAACGCCACGTTCCTGATCGTCGGTGGTCTTTCGCATGGCTTTTTGGCTACCGAGGTTGAGATGCAGGCTTGTGCCGCCTCGCTCATTATGACCTTCGCGATGATGTATCAGACCTTCTTTATCCTGGCGCTACTTACGACCATCTTCGAGTACAAGCACATTCATTGTGCGCAAAAGTGGCGCCTGGTGACCAACCTGTTTACCTTCCCGATCTTTATGTTCAGCTATATCCCCATCACGGTGGCTGCGTTGTTCCTGAAGGTCGACTGGGTCCCGACGCAACACGCTGTCAACGTTACCCTCGACGAGGTCATGCAGGGCGCTAAATAACCACCACCAAAACCTCCACGAAGGGGACAGGCACCTTTGTGGTGGTTTTTGCTTTTGAGTGACTGCCACGGGAGGTGTTCAATGGTCTATATTCCCTTTTGGATCTGCGCCTTTGCCGGTGCGGTGATTGATGTCCGTGAACGGCGGTTTCCCAACGCGCTTGCCGCCGCATGCGCCGTGGCGGCGTTTGCAGGCGTTTGGCTGGACAGGGGCTTGAACACGGCGCTTGACCACGCCGGTCCTGCCGTTATCGTGTACCTTTCCCTTGTGCTGACCGAGTCGCTTTGGCGGCGTTTCCGCCAGGCCCCCGGCATCGGCATGGGGGATGCCAAGGCGCTTTTCGCGCTTTGCACGCTCGACCCTCTGGGCGGCATCGTGGCATTTGCCGTCGCGCTCCTGGTCCTGGCCCTCTCCTGCCTCTTTACAAAATCGCGCTCCCTGCCTTTGCTCCCGTTTTTGGTGCCGATATTTGCCATAATCGAGGTCGTGGGCTGGACATTGTAACCGATTGCGCATCCTTTTTAAGGAGCATGCCATGGCAACTAATCAAGAAACGGCCGTCATTAAGGCGCGCATGGACCGCATTCCCGCGGCGTTGTTGCCCGAGCTGGTCGAGCGTATCGCCGCCGACCGCGCCTCGGGTGTCGTTAATCCTTATCGATGCTGCGACGACCAGGTCATTCGTCGTATAGATCGCGCTGCCGACAAAGGCACGCTTATGCGTCCGGCGTTTATGCGCGATACCGAAAAGATTCTTCATCTTCCTGCGTACACGCGTTATGCAGGCAAAACGCAGGTCTTTAGCTTTCGCAGCAACGACGACCTGTCGCGGCGCGGCCTTCATGTGCAGCTCGTCTCGCGCATTGCCCGCGATATCGGCCGTGCCCTGGGCCTCAACTGCGATTTGATCGAGGCGATTGGCCTGGGCCACGATTTGGGCCACACGCCCTTTGGCCATGCCGGCGAGCGTTTCCTCAACGATATCTATCACGAGCGTACGGGTCGTTATTTTTTCCATAACGTGCAGTCCGTCCGCGTGCTCGACGCGCTGTACGGCCGCAACGTGTCGCTCCAGACGCTCGACGGCGTGCTGTGCCATAACGGCGAGTACGAGCAGCGTGTCTTTGAACTCTCGGACATGGCGTCGTTTGACCAGTTCGACCGTACCGTCGAGGACTGCATTGCCACGGGCTATGGCGCGATCGAGCACCTGCGCCCCATGACCCTCGAGGGCTGTGTGGTGCGTATCTCGGATATCCTCGCCTACGTTGGGCGCGATCGCCAAGACGCCATCGCGGCGGGCCTGTTGTCACCCGACGCTTTTGACGATGGCCTGGGCGGGGCTTACAACAGCTGGATCCTCACGCACGCTTCTATCGATATCGTTGAGCATAGCTACGGCAAACCGCGTATCGAGATGAGCGAGGACCTGTTTGAGGAGATCCGCCGGGCGAAGCGCGAGAACTACGAGAAGATCTATAGCAAGGGCGGTATCGAAGGCGATTCTGAGGCAGAGTTGCGTGAGGCCTTCGAAAAGCTCTACGACCGTTGCCTGCAGGATCTAAATAAAGGCGACGAGTTCTCTTACATCTTTAAGCATCATGTTTCGCGCATTGAGCAGCAGCTTTCCTACTACGATCGAACGTATGCCTGGCAGGACGACAAGGATCAGGCCGTCGTCGATTACATCGCAAGCATGACGGATGGTTATTTCTGCGAGCTGACGAGCAAATTGTTCCCAGGTCTAAAGTTTCCGCACCGCACCTATATTAACGAACGGTAGTTCGTATCCTTTCGGTATACTGTTGGTCAACAACGATTTTGATTAATGCACGGGATGGCTATGGACGACCTTTTTTCTGCTTCGACGCGCGAGCGCTCCTTTAAAAATGCGCCGCTTGCGGTGCGTATGCGCCCCAATTCGCTCGACGAGTATGTGGGCCAGCAAAAGGCCGTCGGTAAGGGCTCGTGGCTGCGCGCCGCGATTGAGCATGACGTGCTGTCGAGCGTGATTCTGTACGGCCCGGCTGGCACGGGCAAGACGACGCTGGCCCACATTATCGCCAACCATACCAAGAGCGAGTTTGTCGAGGTCAGCGCCGTGACGGGCACTGTGAAGGACCTGCGCCGCGTAATCGATGAGGCTAAGACCCGTCTGAACACCTACGACCGCCGCACCATTCTATTCATCGATGAGATTCACCGCTTCTCTAAGTCGCAGCAGGATGCCCTGCTGCATGCAGTTGAGAACCGTACCGTCATTATGATTGGCGCTACGACGGAGAACCCGTACTTCGAGGTCAATTCGGCACTGTTGTCGCGCGGACGCGTGGTGGAGCTTGAACATCTGAAGGATGAGGATATCGCCACGCTTATTGAGCGTGCGCTCGAGGCACCACAGGGCTTGAACGGAAAGTTTTCTGCCGATGATGATACGGTCAAGACCATCTGCACGCTGGCCGCGGGTGATGCGCGCTCTGCCCTGACGACGCTCGAGCTGGCGAGCGAGATTGCCGTCACGCGTCCCGATACCGAAGGGACGCCAGCGCCGGCGGCGGGGGAGCGTTATCCCATCACCGTCGATGACGTGAAGATTGCCAACCCGCGCCGCGGTTTTTCGTATGACAAAAACGGCGACATGCACTATGACATTATCAGTGCGTTCATCAAGTCCATGCGCGGCAGCGACCCCGATGCCACGATCTATTGGCTCGCGCGCATGATTGACGCGGGGGAGGATCCTAAGTTTATCGCCCGTCGCATTATGATTCAGGCTTCTGAGGATGTTGGCAATGCCGATCCGCAGGCACTTTTGGTGGCACATGCCGCGTTTAAGTCTGCCGAGGTCATTGGCTATCCCGAGTGCCGCATTAACCTGGCTCAGGCTGCACTCTATGTGTGCTTGGCGCCTAAATCCAACGCGTGCGAGGCTTCGATCGATGCGGCGCTGGCCGATATCCACTCTAGTGGGCTTCGCGAGGTGCCGAGTTATCTACGCGATCGCCATCGCCCGGGCAGCGATGAATACGGTGTGTATAAGTATCCGCACGATTATCCCGAAGGCTGGGTCGACCAGCGCTATTTGCCCGAAGGCTTAGAACGCGGTGCATTTTGGCAGCCTGCCGGCCGCGGTTGGGAAGAATGGCGCGTAGAGCAAAGCGAACGCGACCGCAGCGGGAATGCACCGAAGTAGCTGCTGATAATTTTGTCCCACGTTGCTGCTCTTGGCATGTTCGGTCCCCTTTGGGGTACCATGGAAAGCGTTTGTATTTCGATTCCTTTGGGAGGCTTGTATGAGTCCCATTCAAATCGCCTTGCTGCTGCTTGCCGTTGCCGGCGTGTGGGCTATCGTTGAGCTTGCGCTCACCCTGCGCAAAACCCGCACCGTTGTCGACTCGCTCGACAAGACGGTAACCGACCTCAACAATACGATTGCCGAGGCGCAGCCCGTGGTGGCAAAGCTTGATGGCGCCGTTGACGAGCTTACGCCGGCACTTGCCCAGATGGAGCCGCTCCTCAAGTCGAGCAAGACTGCCGTTGATGCTCTGACGTCTAACCTCGTTGAGGTTGAGGCGGTCGTTCGCGACATTTCCGAGGTCACGGGCAGCGTGGCCGAGGCCAGCAATGCCGTATCGAGCGTGACTGATTCTGCTGCTGGCGCCGTGCAGAAGCTCTTCAATAAGGTGAAGGCTCCTGCAGCCGACGCCGATCGCAAGCTCGCCGCTGCCGCTGCCGAGGCCGAGCAGCCCACTGAGCGCGTTCTGATTGGCGACGACGATGCCGCTGCTGACGACGATGATGTTCAGAAGCCCGCTGCTAAGCCTGCTCAGTATTACACCTATACGCCTGCCGAGACCTCCGAGGAGTCCTGCGATGAGTAGCGAAGCAACCTGCCCCATTACGCTGAGCGTTGCTGGTGATCCGCGTCTCGCGCGCTTGGTGCGCATGACGGCCGCCAACGTCGGCGCCCTGTGCTCTATGTCCGTCGATCGCATCGAGGACATTCGTATGGCTGCCGAAGAAGCCTTCATCTTTGGCTGCACGGCTGTTGATTCCGACGATATCTCGATCAAATTCGATGTCGACGAATCGCATGTGGGCATGACCTTTACCTTTGGCGACCAGGCGACTGTCGATGAGGATGACCAGGCTGCCGTGTATGCCGAGCTCATTTTGGCGAGTGTGTGCGACTCCTACGAAAAGACTACAGCGCCCCTAACGCTTTCCCTCGACCTCAAGGCGGATATCTAATATGACCGAACGCTCCCGGAGCGGCAAGACCGCTTGGGACAAGGAGAAAACCCGCGAGCTGTTTCGTCGTTATAAGGAGACCGGTGATCCGGATGCTCGCGAGCAGCTCGTCATGTCCCATATGAACCTGGTAAGGTTTCTTGCCAACAAATTCAAGAACCGCGGCGAGCCGCTCGATGACCTTTTGCAGGTCGGGTACTTGGGCTTGCTCAAGGCAATCGACCGCTTTGATCCCGAGCGCGGACTCGAGTTCACGACGTTTGCCACGCCCACCATCTTGGGCGAGATTAAGCGCCACTTCCGCGACAAGGGCTGGAGTGTGCGCGTGCCGCGTCGTCTGCAGGAGCTCTCTGCCAAGGTTAACCAGGCCACCGACAAGCTCACCAACGAGCTTCAGCGTTCGCCCA
Source organism: uncultured Collinsella sp. (assembly GCA_902490445.1). Classification (GTDB taxonomy): domain Bacteria; phylum Actinomycetota; class Coriobacteriia; order Coriobacteriales; family Coriobacteriaceae; genus Collinsella. The sequence goes on along the minus strand of CABUDZ010000017.1, from coordinate 15,591 downwards.
AGGTTGAGGAAATCGCCGATTACCTTGGCGTAACCGTCGACGAGGTGCTCGAAGCCATGGAATCGTCCTCGGCCTACACCTCGGTGCCCATCGAGGCTCCCGGTGCGTCCGATTCCGATGATGCGCCTTCGATTCTCGATCGCTATGCCGACGACGACAACGAGCTCGACTTTACCGATGACCGCCTGGTAATCGAGGAAGCTATCCGCGATTTCTCGCCGCGCGAGCGCGAGGTTATCGAGCTGCGCTTCGTTAAGGGCATGACCCAGATCGAGATTGCCAAGAAGCTTGGCATCTCGCAGGTGCAGGTCTCGCGCCTGCTGCGCCGCACGCTTAAGAAGATTCAAGATAAGATTGATCCCGACGGAGTGATGGTTCGTTCATGAGTGAGCACCCCCAACAAATCGACCGCACGCTTCGCGATACCCGCATTCTGACGCTGCGCATTTGGGGCGTCGTCGGCTGCATTGTCATCGCTGCCGTCATCTTTAACCTTATGGGCATCCTGGCACCGGTCATCGAGTTTCTCGCTGTCGGTTCCATCATCGCTTTTGTGATGTCTCCGATCACCAACTGGCTCGAGCATCACGGTGTCGGACGTGGCCTCGGTTCGCTCATCGCACTCATTGTGGTTGTTGCCGTGCTCGTCGGCGTCGTCTGCATCCTATCGCCTATTTTGCTCGGTCAAATCATGGAAGTCCTGAGCCGCCTGCCCGAGCAGCTTCGTGTTGCGGGTGGCGATCTCAACGAGATGCTCTCGCACGCTAAGACGCTCAACAACACGCCGCTCAAGGAGTATCTGGACGACAATCTTTCTTCGTTGGTTACCGTAGCGTCTAAGTACGTCTCGCAAATCGCTGCTGAGCTCGGCCGCGGTGTGTTTCCGCTCATTACCAACACGGCCTCGCAGCTGTTCGTCATCTTCCTGGGTCTGGTGCTTGCCTACTGGCTTGCCTGCGATTATCCCCGCATGCACCACGAGGTCTGCACCATCATCGGGCAGGAAAAGGAGACCTCGTACCGCTTTATGGTGGCCATCCTTTCGCGTTCGGTCGGCGGCTACATGCGTGGCATGGTCATCACATCGATCTGTGGCGGTTTTCTTGCCTTTATTGGTTTTACGATCATCGGCCATCCGTATGCAGCACTCATGGCTATCTTTACCGGCATTATGCACCTGGTTCCGGTTGTCGGTCCCTGGGTGAGTGCGGCGATCGCCACGGTGCTTGGCTTTATGTTCAGCCCCATGCTGGCGTTGTGGACGCTTGTCGTGACCATGGTGGCTCAAAACGTCACCGATAATGTCATTTCGCCTAAGGTCATGCAGAGCTCGGTGCAGGTGCATCCCGTTATGAGCCTGACGGCTCTCGTTATCGGTTCGGCACTCATGGGTCCCATCGGCATGGTTATCGCCATTCCGCTGTGCGCGGCCCTCAAGGGCATTTTCGTCTACTACTTTGAGAACGAGACCGGGCGTCAGCTCGTGGCATACGATGGTGCCGTGTTTAAGGGCACTCCGTATCGCGATACCGAGGGTAACCCAGTTGCCGCCTACGACGCGCTTGGCGACGATACGTTCATCTATGAGTCCGAGCTCATCGGCAACGAGACCGCGCCCGAGGCCCAGGCCATGCCCAAGCCCGAGCTCGATAATCCCTGGATTAAGCTCTCAGGCCTGCAGCCCGACGCGACGGGTTTCTTTAAGAACCCCTTTGCCAAGGACGACGACACAAGCTCTGACGACGACACCAAAACCGGCATCGACGGCTCCATGGACGATTCGGATTCCAAATAGGCCCTGTTAGCGTTTCTTGATGTTGTAAATAACAATAAACGCGATCAAAGCGATTGATAAGGGGCCAGCCACATAGAAAAAGATGGCGTCAATTGCGCTTAGGGTGTAATACGCTTTATCGCCAGATGTTACTGCGTACAATGCGTAGCCAAATCTCGGCTGGTTCACATACCAGCTCGAGTAAGCGAAGATTGCTAAAAGGGCTACCGAGGTTAGTGCATTCACGACAAACCGTTTGCTATTCATCGATCGCTCCTTCCGGACGATTCTTATATGCAATTATACCGAAATCATTTTTTTCAAAGTATTTGACAGACCTAAATAACGTGCACTTTCGCTGGAGGGTCGCTGTTTGGCGGCCCTCTTTTTTGCACAGGCGCGGTGGGATGGTAATATCGTTACGTTTGAACTGTTTCGATGTGAAACCGAGGAGATTCCCTCTATGAGTGCTGACTACCCGTCAATGACTACGGCCGAGATTCGCTCCAAGTTCCTCAACTTCTTTGAGGAGCGCGGTCTTAAGCTCTATCCTTCTTCGTCCCTCGTCCCTGACGATCCTTCGCTGCTGCTTGCCAACGCCGGCATGAACCAGTTTAAGGAGTACTACCAGGGCAAGAAGACCATGAAGGAGATCGGCGCGATCTCCTGCCAGAAGTGCGTCCGCACCAACGACATCGACTGCATCGGCGAGGACGGCCGTCACCTGTCCTTCTTTGAGATGCTCGGCGACTTCTCCTTTGGCGGCGTCTCCAAGCAGCAGGCCTGCGCTTGGGCCTTTGAGCTCATCACCAAGGAGTTCAAGCTGCCGCTCGACCGCCTGTACTTCACCGTCTTTACCGAAGACGACGAGACCCATGACGTGTGGCGCTCCCTGGGCGTTGCCGAGGATCACATCTCCCGCCTGGGCGAGGACGACAACTTCTGGGCCGCTGGCCCCACCGGCCCCTGCGGTCCGTGCTCCGAGATCTACTTTGACATGGGCGAGGAGGTCGGCTGCGGCAGCCCCGACTGCAAGCCCGGCTGCGACTGCGACCGCTTCCTGGAGTTCTGGAATCTCGTCTTTACCCAGTACGACCGCCAGGAGGACGGCTCCATGCCGGAGCTGCCGCACCGCAACCTCGATACGGGCATGGGTCTGGAGCGCATGGCCGCCATCATGCAGCACAAGACCGCTAACTACGACGGCGATCTGATGCAGCACCTCATCAAGCTGGGCGAGAAGATCAGCGGCAAGACCTATGACGCCGACGATTACTCCGGTGCTAGCCGCTCCCTGCGCATCATCGCCGACCACTCCCGTGCCGTCGACTTTATGATCTCCGACGGCATCCTGCCCGGTAACGAGGGTCGCGAGTACGTCCTTCGCCGCCTGCTCCGCCGTGCCGTGTTCCACGGTCGCCTGCTGGGCATCGAGGGCGCCTTCCTGACCAAGTTTATCGACGAGGTCAACGCCCAGATGGGCGAGGCCTATCCCGAGCTGCTCAAGAACGTCGCGCTCGTTAAGGGCATCGTCGCCTCCGAGGAGGAGCGTTTCTCAACGACGCTCGACAACGGCCGCGTTTACCTGGACGAGGCCCTGGCCGCGCTCGCCGACGGCGCTGTCCTTCCGGGCGATGTTGCCTTTAAGCTTCACGACACCTTTGGTTTCCCCATCGACCTGACCGTCGAGATTGCTGGTACCGCTGGGCACGACGTCGATATGGATGGCTTCACCGCTTGCATGGAGGACCAGAAGGCCCGCGCCCGCGCCAACGCCAAGGGCGATGCCTGGGGCAGCTTCAATGACGTGTGGGTCGAGCTTTCGGACAAGGTCGCTGCGACCGAGTTCGACGGCTATGACAACGACGTCATCGAGGGCGCCAAGGTTGTCGCTATCGTTCGCAACGGTGAGTCCGTTGAGTCCGCTGCCGCGGGCGAGGATGTCGAGGTCGTGCTCGACCACACTCCGTTCTATGCCGAGATGGGCGGCCAGCAGGGTGACGCCGGTGAGCTTTCCGCCGAGGGCGTTGCGCTGACCGTTTCCGATACCAAGAACCACAACGGCCTGTATGCTCACGTCGCCCACGTCACCGAGGGTACGCTGACCGTCGGTACTACCGTGACCGCCGCGCTCGACGCCGAGCGCCGTGGCTTCCTGCGTCGCAACCACACCGCCACGCACCTGCTCGACGCCGCGCTTAAGCAGGTCCTGGGCGAGCATGTCTCCCAGGCTGGCTCGCTGGTGACGCCCGAGCACCTGCGCTTTGACTTCACGCACTTCGAGGCCCTGTCCTCCGAGCAGCTCAAGGCTGTCGAGGACCTGGTCAACCAGCAGATCTTCGCCTCCAAGCCGGTCGTGACCCGCGTCATGGGCATCGACGAGGCCAAGGCCGCCGGTGCTGTCGCCCTGTTTGGCGAGAAGTATGGCGACGTCGTCCGCGTTGTCTCCGTGGGCGCCGAGGACCAGCCGTTCTCCCGTGAGCTTTGCGGTGGCACCCATGCCGCCAACACCGCCGAGATCGGCCTGTTCAAGATCATCTCCGAGTCCTCCACGGGCTCCAACGTCCGCCGCATTGAGGCCGTGACCTCCAAGGGTGCTCTCGACTACATGGCCGACCGTCTGGCGCTCGTCGACGCCGCCGCTGCTGCGCTCAAGTGCCGTGTGGATGAGGTTCCCGCCCGCGTGGAAAACCTGCAGGCTGAGCTGCGCGAGACGTCCAATAAGCTTAAGAAGGCGCTGACCGGTGGCTCCTCCGATGCTATCTCCAGCGCCATCGAGGGCGCCGTCGAGCTCGACGGCTACAAGCTCGTCGTCGCTGAGCTCCAGGGCCTTGAGGCTGTTGACCTGCGAAACGTCTGGGATACCGTGCACCAGAAGGTTGCCGGCCCCGTCGCCTGCGTCGTTGCCAGCGTGACCGAGAAGGGCACCCCGGCTCTGCTCGCCGCCGGCTCCGATGACGCCGTGAAGGCCGGTTTCCACGCCGGTAACGTGATCAAGCAGATCGCGGGCCTGGTCGATGGTCGCGGTGGCGGTCGTCCCAACATGGCCCAGGCCGGTGGCAAGAACGCCGCCGGTATCGCCGATGCCCTCGCGGCCGCCAAGACCGCGCTTGGCGCCTAAGAACATAAGTAGTCGCTGTGGTCGCGCTCGCACTGGACATAGGGGAGACCAGGATTGGCATTGCCGTCTCGAGCCGTGATGGCAAGATGGCAATGCCTGTCAAGGTGCTTCCGGCTGCCGAGGTCACTGGCATGGCCAAGACGTTCAGTTACCTGGTTGAGGACTATGAGCCCGATATCCTGGTAAGCGGACGTCCCTTGACCATGGCCGGTGAGCCCGGTCCCCAGGCCGAGCGCGTCGCCGCCGTGGCCCAAAAGATTGCCGACGAGCTCGAGCTTCCGCTGGAGTTTGAGGACGAGCGTCTGTCCTCGCAGGAGGCCAAGAGAATCCTGCGCGAGCAGGGGCTCAACGAAAAGCAGATGAGGGGCAAGATTGACATGATCGCCGCCAGCCTGTTCTTGCAGACATGGCTCGATCGTAAAAACGAGGAGGTTTCGCATGCCTAGCGCTTCCGATCCGCGCCAGCCGAATTGTACACGTCAGTCGGCGTCGCGCCCTGCCCAGCCTGGCCAGCGTCCGGCACAGCCGACCCAGCGCGCAGCTCAGTCTGCCGCGCGCCCGGTGCAGTCCTCCTCTCGTTCGGCCCAACCTGTTCAACGGACGGGTCAGCAGCCTTCTGCTCGTTCGGTTCAGTATCCGGCTTCTCACGCGGCTCAGCAGCCCACTGCTCGTTCGGCTCAGCCTGCAGGCGGTGCTCGCTTTAAGCAACAGGCACCTACCCAGCGAACGCAGGCCCCGCAATCGCATTCTCATCACGCTCGCGGCACGCATGGCGTTGCTCCGGCGACCCGTTCGAGCTACAACACGCATGCTCGTCGCGGTTCCCAAAAGAAAAGCTCCCCGGTGCCTATGATCATCGGCGTTGTGGTGGCCGTATTCGCGCTTGCTACTATCGCTTTCTTTGTCGTGCCTGCCGTCAAGGGCTTCTTTGCCGGTGAGGATACGAAGGTCACGGCTGGTCAGCAGGTTACGGTGACCATTCCCGACGGTGCTTCGGGCGATGCGATCGCCTCGATTCTCTCCGAGAACCATATCGTCGAAAATCCCAAGGATTACTACGCGGCGGTGAAAAAGCTCAACGCCGATATGTCGCTCAAGCCTGGTACTTATTCGTTCACCACACTCATGGATGCGACCAAGGTTGTTCAGCAGCTCATGGAAGGCCCCAACGCGGGCTCCAATGCGCTGACTATCCCTGAGGGTCTGACAGTCGATCAAGTCGCCGACCGCGTGGCCCAGGCCTACGACAGCATCTCTAAGGAAGACTTCCTCAACCAGGCCAAGGCCTCCAATTACGTGGACGACTATAGCTTCCTTAAGGGCGCCGCCAACGATTCGCTCGAGGGTTTCTTGTTCCCCAAGACCTATTCGTTGGGTGATTCGCCGACGGCCGATGACGTGATTCGCGCCATGCTCGATCAGTTTAAGACTGAGTACAAGTCGCTTGACTTTGCGAGCTGCGAAGCCAAGATCAAGGAGCGCTACGGTGTGGAGATGTCCGACTACGACATCGTTAACTTGGCCTCGATCGTTGAGCGCGAGGGCCTCAACGCCGATCAACGTGCGCACGTGGCCTCGGTCTTCTACAACCGCCTTGCCGGCAAGCTCGACGGTCTGCGCTATCTCAACAGCGATGCGACCATGATGTATGTCACCGGTGGCGAGGTTACCGCCGACGACCTGCAGAGCGATAGCCCGTATAACACCTATAAGCACGAGGGCCTGCCACCCACGCCCATCTGCTCTCCGTCGCTCGAGGCACTCAAGGCCACGCTTGAGCCGACCGACTCCGATGACCTGTATTTCTACATTACGCAGGACGAGGAGTACTTCTCGCAAACCTACGAAGAGCATCAACAGTCTTGGAATTAGCATGAGGATTTTTAGCCCCAAACGATACGTTGCCTCGGTCGATCGCATCGACCTTGATACCCTGTGGGCCGACGGCAAACGCGCCATTCTGCTCGATCGCGATAACACTCTGGTGCCGCGCGACACCGAGCAGGTTCCCACTGCGGTTTCCGCTTGGCTCGACGCCGCCCGCGCCAAAGGCTTTAAGCTGTGCATGGTGTCCAACAACTGGCATCGCGACCAGGTCATGAGCTCTGCACGCGAGCTGGGACTCGAGGCCATTAGCCACGCCATGAAGCCCGCCCCGTTTGCCTTGAAGGCGGGTCTTAAGCGCCTCGGCGCCACGACAGACGAGGCGGTGCTGATCGGCGATCAGCTGTACACGGACGTGTGGAGCGGTAATTTTGCCGGCGTTGACACTATTCTGGTCAAGCCGCAGGCAACCCAGGACCTGTGGTACACGCAGATCTTCCGTATCTTTGAGCGCCGGGCCCTGCGCGACCTTCCCTGCGAGGAATAGGTTTCGCCATGTCTCAGCACATCAAACACGGCTGCGACCATATTTTCTTTATCGGCTTTTTGGGCGCGGGCAAATCGACGCTAGCGCGCAACGTCGGCACTATGTTCAAGCGGCGTTTTATCGATACCGATCGTTTGGTTGTGCGTCGATGTGGCAAGTCGGTGACCGAGATATTTGAGACCGAGGGCGAGGACCGTTTTCGCGAGCTCGAGACCTCGGCACTCCGTTCGCTTCAAAGCGAGCGCAGCCTGCTGGTGTCGTGCGGGGGTGGCATCGTCGAGACGCCGGTGAACATTGAACTGATGCACGAGATGGGTACATGCGTGTACCTCGAAGGCGACTTTGAGGACTCGTTGCGCCAGATTCGCCGTTCTGATACCCGGCCCGATTTCCGCTCGCCCGAGCATGCTGCGCGCCTGTTTGAGCATCGCCGTCCGCTGTATCGCCAAGCCGCCGATATTACCCTTGATATTCGCAACAAGTCCTTCGAGGACGTTTCCTACCTTTGTGCCGAGATGCTTTTGGAGCGTGGACTGCTATGATTCGCCGCCAACTTATCAATTTCCAAAACCGCAGTGTCGATGTCCGCGTCGGATTGGGCGCGTTCGAGGAACTGTCGCGCATGTTTGCCTCGGCTGTGGGCAAGCCTAAGCGCGCGATGGTGGTTTGGAACGACGCCACATCCGAGCGTTTTGGCGAGGCTGTCGAGCATGCGCTGGTTGACGCCGGTTTTGCCGTGTCGCTGCTCGTCCTCGAGGTTTCACCTGCTGGTGCTACGCTTGCCGATGCCGATACCGTCTTTGGCGCCCTGTCGGCTAACGGCATTACCTGCGACGATCTCGTTGTCGCTGTCGGCGACACGGCGACCTGCTCGGTCGTTTGCTGGTGTGCCAATCAGTGGTGCGGTCGCACCGAGTGCGCCTTGCTGCCGACGACGTTCGACGCCATGCTCACGGTCGCGACGACCATGAAGCCCCTCGTCGCCTCGTCCGCGCATGCGCTTCCCGCTATCGCGTTCCGTCCCGAGCCGGGCTTGGTCGTGTGTGACCTCGACCTTGTTCGCGAGGCGGACCCCGAGGACCTCAAGCTCGGCTATGCGGTACTTGTTGGCACCATGCTTTCGAGCAGCAAGTCCCGCTGGAATCAGTTTACCGAGACCGTTCCCGAGATTCTCGCGGGCGAGGAGGTCGCGCTCGTCAATGCCGTTCAGTGGTCTCAGACTGCCCGCAAGGACGTACTGATGGCTACGAATCCCAGCGCCCGCCATGCGCTCGATTTTGGCAAGACGGGGGAGCGTACCCTGCGCGCCTGCTTGGGCGATGCCGCTTCGCAGGTGCCTGCCTACCAGCTGTTGTCCGAGGGCATGCGCTTTGAGGCGCGCCTAGCACACGATGCCTGCGACTTCGATATCGATTACGTCTTTGAGGTCGATGACTGCCTGGAGGACTTTGGTATCGAGGAGCTTGCCTTCGATCTGGAGCCTGCCGCATATATCGAGGAGTTCCGCAGGCAGCAGTTTGTCCGCTCGAACCGCAGCATGTTGCCGCTGCCCGCGGCACTCGGCGCCATTCGTCTAACGAGCGTTGAGGACGAGGTTCTCGACCGCCATGCTCACGCCTACTTGGCTTCTCGCAAAGAACTTCTCTAAGATTTATTGACATCCATCGTCTTTCGTATCATGTTGAGGGGCGGGTTTTCAATCGGTTGCGGATTGCATGCGATTCCATCGTTCGGTTGAGACCCGTCCCGTCTTTATGAAGACAACAAGAAAGGAATCTGCATGTCTGAGTTTGCTGCCGGTCCTGCCGGTCGTATCGAGCGTGTCCGTGCCCTGATGGTTGAGCGCGGCTACGACGCTATCGTGGTGCGCGACGAGGCCAACCTTCGTTGGCTTACGGGCGTCAAGGGCGTCTTCGATTACACCTTCGAGTTCCCGCATGCTGCGTTTATTACGGCCGACCAGTGCCTGTTCCATACCGACTCGCGCTATCTCAACAGCTTTGAGGAGAACACGCCCGCCGGCAGCCCCTGGGTTTACGACATGGACGAGGGCACCATCCCCGGCTGGGTCGCCGGCAAGATCGCGGCCAACAAGTGCCGCGTCTGCGCTGTCGAGGACGACATTCAGATCAATTTCTACCAGGGTATTCAGCGTGGCCTGGAGGACCGCTCCGTTGCCTGCATGCTGCCGCTGATGCATGACGACATCCGTAAGATGCGCGCCATCAAGGACGCCGAGGAGATCGAGCTCATGCGCCATGCGCAGTCGATCACCGACGCCGCCTTCCAGCACATGCTCGGCTATATTAAGCCCGGTATGACTGAGAAACAGGTCCGCAACGAGCTCGAGAACTTTATGTTCGCTAACGGTGCCGATAGCCTGGCCTTTGGCTCCATCGTCGCGAGCGGTCCCAACACCGCCAACCCGCATGCCGTCCCGAGCGACCGCGTGATCGAGAAGGGCGACTTCGTTCTCATGGATTATGGCGCGGGTTACTGCGACTATCGCTCCGACATGACTCGTACCGTCGTGATGGGCGAGCCCACGTCCGAACAGCTCGACCTGTACGCGCTCGTGCGCCGTACGCACGAGGAATGCGTCGCCGCAATCCATCCGGGCGTCGAGGGCAACGACATTTTCAAGCTTTCCAAGAAGATCATCGGCGATGCCGGCTATGGTGATTACTACAACCATGGTCTGGGCCACGGCGTGGGCATTGACATCCACGAGCTGCCCAACTTCAACCGCAGCAAGAATATCATCGAGGTCGGCTCGGTTATCACCATGGAGCCCGGCGTCTACCTGCCCGGCGTGGGCGGCGTGCGTCTGGAGGACTACGGCGTGGTCACCGAGAACGGCTACGAGCCCTTCACCAAGACGCCGCATGACCTTCACGTCATCGATTGCTAGCTCATTTCGATAGATTTTTGGGGCGGGACGTCCGGATCGATTCGGACGCCCCGCGTTCTCTTTTTATGCGCTCGCTGCAGGCGCCGTCTGCAAGTGTATAATTTCGGTCGTATGTAATTTGGACGCCTGTGCGTTCTGCCCATAAGAAGAAAGGTCGCTATGCCTACCATTTCTACCGCCGACTTCAAGAACGGCCTCGGTCTCCGTATTAAGGACAAGGTTTATACCATCGTCGAGTTCCAGCACGTCAAGCCAGGCAAGGGTGGTGCTTTTGTGCGCTACAAGACTCGCGATATCAAGAGCGGTCGTGTCGTTGAGAACACCTGCAACGCCGGCACCAAGTTCGAGAGCGTCATGCTCACCACCCGTGAGTTCCAGTACCTCTACAACGACGGCACCGACTACATCTTCATGGACAACGAGTCCTACGAGCAGGTTCCCGTTCCCGAGGACATGGTGGGCGAGAACTCCAAGTGGCTGCGTGAGAACGACATCTGCCAGCTGCTCTTCGCCGACGACGAGCTCATGGGCGTGACCCCGCCGATGTTCATCGAGACCACCATCGTCCAGACCGATCCGGGCTTTAAGGGCGACACCGTCCAGGGTTCCACCAAGCCGGCCACGATCGACACCGGCGCTGTCATCCAGGTCCCCATGTACCTCAACGAGGGCGAGGTCATCAAGGTTGACACCCGCGACGGCAAGTTCGTCTCCCGCGTCTAGCAACCAACTCTTCTAGGAGGACTCATGCCCCAGGAAATCAAGATTGACGGCATCGGCATTTCGCCCGATGTTCTGACCGCCATCGTCTCGCGCGCCGTGTCGGATGTCGAGGGCATCGCCTCCGTTGGCGTCAAGGACCTTGCCACCAACCTTGTCTCCATGATGCTCTCGTCCAAGGCCCCGGCTTCTGAGCCGGCGGTCGAGGCCGAGGTCGTCGGCGACAAGCTCGCGCTCACCGTGCGCGTCGTGGTGTTCTTTGGCTATCCGTTCAAGAAACTCGCCGAGGCCGTTCGCGCCGCTGTAGTCGCCGCCATCGATGCCCAGGTGGGCGTCGAGGTCGAGCGCGTTGACGTTTGTATCGACGGCCTCGTTTTCCCCAAGGAGTAACCTTTGAGCCTTAAGGTTTATCGCGGGCGCACGCTTGCCCGCAGTCAGGCGCTGCAGCTGCTGTTCCAGGCCGAGGCCACGGACAGCCCGCTCGAGCGCGTCCTCGAGGGCGATTTCCTGATCTCGAAGGGTCCCCTCGACCCCTATGCGCTGGAGCTGTGCCGCGGTGCCTACGAGCATATCGACCGCATCGACTGCGCTCTGCGCTCCGTTGCCAAGAACTGGGATCTTATGCGCATGCCCGGCGCCGACCGCAACCTGCTGCGTATCGCTGTCTACGAGATGCGTTTCCTCACCGACGAGGAGGTCTCGGACGCCATCGTGATCAACGAGGCCGTCGAGCTTGCCAAGGCCTATGGCACCGACCAGTCCGCGTCGTTTGTCAACGGCGTGCTGGGCAAGATCGCTCGCAGCGAGGAGCTGCCGGGTGAGGACCTGTACCAGGAGCTGTTGGCCGAAGATCGCGCTCGCGAGGAGGCCCAGGCTGCCGAGGCTGCCGCTAAGGTTGCTGTTGCTCAGGCTGAGGCTGGCGTGCTGGCCGAGGATGCGGACGCCGCCGAGGCTGTCGTCGACTCCTTCGAGGAGTAGTCATGCCAGAGGGTTCTGTCCGCAACTTTGACGAGATCTCGGACCGTCTGGATCAGATCATCGCTACCGTTCGCTCCAAGGATACGTCCCTGGAGCGTTCGCTCGATCTGTTTGACGAAGCGATTGAGCTGGGCTCCCGCGCGGTCGATATGGTCGACAAGTTTGAGTTGACGCCGCGTGAGGCCGATAAGCTCGAGCAGGAATACGATGAGGATGCGGCAAACGAATCCCAAGATAGCTAGCCGCATCTCCGGATACGAATGGTTGATGGCATTCATGAAACGCGTGCGTCTTGATGACGAACTGATTTCACAGGGCATCTGCGCCGATCGCGCGGATGCCCTTCGCACTCTTATGGCCGGCCTGGTCTCGAGTGGCGGCGAGCGCTTGACTTCGCCGGGCCTTAAGGTGACCCCGGGCCTGCCGCTGCACGTGAAGGGGCGCATTCCCTATGTTGGTCGCGGCGGCCTTAAGCTCGAAGGTGCGCTCGATGCGTTTGGCATCAATCCGACTGGCCTTGCTTGTCTGGATGTGGGCTGCTCTACCGGCGGCTTTACCGATTGCCTGCTCAAGCGCGGAGCTGCGACCGTTGTCTCGGTGGACGTGGGCCGTGCCCAGTTTGATTGGTCGCTGCGTCAGGACGATCGCGTGACGCTGCATGAGCGCACAAACGTGACGCAGCTGCCTGAGCTTGGCTATGCCGGCGTCATCGACCTGGCTGTGTGCGATGTCTCGTTTACCAGCATCGCGAATATCATCGACGCCGTGCTGGCGTGTCTGAATCCTTCGGGTTCGTTCTGCACGCTCGTAAAGCCCCAGTTTGAGGCGCCGGCTGCGCTGGTGGGCGAGGGCGGTATCGTGACCGACCCCGTCGTCCGTCGCGATACGCTCGTGGCGGCGATTGAGCTTTTTGCCGCCAAGGGCCTGTTCCCGCTTGACGTGTGCGTGTCGCCCATCCATGGCGCTAAGGGCAACGTTGAGTTTTTCTTGTACGGCACAAGGTCTGTCCCCGGGGAGCGCGCCGACGATGAGCTGCAATCCCAGGTATCGGCTTTGAGCGAGAAAGCTGCAACGCTATGAAGGTCTTTCTGGTTCCCAATTACTACAAGCAAGAGGCGGTCGAGAGCGGCCTGATGCTCGAGCTTTGGCTTTCGCGCCAGGGCTACGAGGTCGCATGGGCTGCCGACCAGCGATCGAAGATTCAAAGCACGCCTGATATTGACGGCTCAGATCTGGTCATTACGCTCGGCGGCGACGGCACGTTGCTGCGCGCTGCCCGCATCCTCAACCATCGCGAGATTCCTATCCTTGGTCTTTCCTATGGTCACCTGGGCTTTTTGACGGCCGCGAGCCCCGAGGAGCGCGATATTTTGCAGGTCGTGAGCGATGCTCTGTCCGGCGAGCTCCACGTGAGCCGCCGCGCCACCATCGCCGCGGATATCGTGTCCGTGCGCGAAGACGGCACGAAGGATGTCGTGCGCACGTTTGCCCTCAACGATATGGCACTTACGCGCGGCCCCCTGTCCGATATGGTTGAGTTTGACATCACGGTGTCCGGCCATCATATCGATCGCCTTCGCGGCGACGGTGTCGTCGTTTCGACGGCGACCGGCTCTACCGGCTACGCGCTTTCCGCCGGCGGTCCCATTGTCAGCCCCGATTACACGGGTATGGTCTGTGTGCCCATCGCCCCGCATACCATTCAGGCTCGCGCTTTTTTGACCTCGCCGAGTGATGTCGTCGAGATCTTTATGTCCGATGATCGCCCGAGTGTGCCGGCCATTGCCATCGACGGACAGTTTATTACCTGCGACGGCACGGTTGAGAGCGTGGCTGTGCGCCGTGGTCCCGGCGATGTACTGCTGCTGGATTACGGTCCCGAAAGCTTCTATAACTCGGTGAGCCGCGTGTTCTATGGAGTGCGTCATGATCGATGAGCTGCAGGTTTCTAACATTGCACTCATTCGTGAGGCGACGCTGGTGCCGAGTGCCGGCCTGACTGTCCTGACCGGCGAGACCGGTGCCGGCAAGACCGCGCTGCTCTCGGCGCTCAAGCTCATATTGGGCGAGCGCGCAGATTCGTCGACCGTGCGCGAGGGAGAGGCGCTGGCGAGCGTCGAGGCGCGTCTATTCGATGGCCCGCACGACACGGAGGGGTTCACCGTACAGCGCAGCCTTTCTGCCGAGGGCCGCAGTCGTGTAAAAATTGACGGCCGTATCGCCAGCGTGCGTGAGCTTTCGGAGCGCGTCGGCGTGATGATGGATCTTTGTGGTCAGCACGAGCACCAGCGCTTGCTCGATCCGGCGCATCATGTTGCCATGGTCGATGCCTGGGCTGGTCGCTCTGCGCTCGAGGCGCTCGACCGTTACCGTGCCTGCTTCAAGGCGTCGCGTGCGGCTGCCAAGGAGGTCCGTCGCGTGGAGGAAGCCTCACGCGCGCAGGGGAGTCGCGTCGAGGAAGCGCGTTTCGCCCTCGAGCGCATCGCCGAGGTCGACCCCAAGCCGGGCGAGTATGAGGAGCTCGAGGAACTGCTGCCGCGCTCCGAACATGCCGAGGTACTGGTTGCCACGGCTAACGATGCCCATGCATCGCTTGCCGCCGAAGGGGGAGCGCTCGATGCCGTGAACAGCGCCGTGGCAGAGCTTTCCCGTATGGCTGCCGTCGATCGCAAACTGGGCGACATTGCCGATGCGCTTTCGGATGCCTGTATCTCCCTTGAGGATAGCGCGAACGAGCTTCGTGCCTATCGCGATGGCGTCGCCTTCGACCCGCGCGAGCTTGCTCGCATGCGTGAACGGTATTCCGACCTCAAGGGCCTGTTGCGTCAGTGGGGTCCCACCATGGACGATGTTTTTGCCATGCGCGATCGCTCGCAAGAGCTGCTGTCCCTGGTCGATGATGGCGATGAACAGATCAAAAAGGCCCGTGAATCACTTGGTGCTGCTGAGCGCGAGTTGTTTGCCGCTGCCAAGGCGCTTAAGCGTGCTCGCAATACGGCGGCCCCGCGCTTCTGCCACGAGGTCGGCCGCCAGATGGCGCGCTTGGAGATGGGCGGCGCCGAGCTCGTTTGGGAGTCGCGTGATCTTCCGCGCGCCGAGTGGACGCCGGCGGGTCCTTCGAGCTACGAGCTTTTGTATCGCAGCGGTGCCGGCTTGACGCCGCGACCCCTGCGCCGCATTGCGTCGGGCGGCGAGCTCAGCCGCGTTATGCTGGCGAGCAAGGTGGTCTTGGGTAATGCTGACGGCGTCGACACACTGGTATTTGACGAGGTCGATGCCGGTGTCGGCGGCTCCACGGCTCGTGCTCTTGCTGGTGTGCTGGCCGATCTTGCCGCTACGCATCAAGTGATTGTCGTAACCCACTTGGCGCAAGTCGCCGTCATGGCCGACAAGCATTATGTCGTCAGCAAGGAATCGGGCGATGTTCCCCAGACGCATTTGGACGAGGTAACTGGCGAAGCGCGTACCGCCGAGATCGCCCGCATGCTCAGCGGCGATCAGTCCGAGGCAAGCCTGGCGCACGCCAGGCAGATGCTTGCGGAGGCGCGTGCCTAGGCCGAGCCGCCACATGCATGTCTAACCCGGCCGCCCCGAAACGGGTCCATCTACTACGTTTGGTAGGGCATCGGCAACCACGCCAAGAATTGCAAAAAGAAAACCGCAGGTAGAACGCCTGCGGTTTTCTCTATTTTGGGTGTATGGTTGGCGGTTGCGGT
>CABUDZ010000016.1 GCA_902490445.1 uncultured Collinsella sp. | reverse complement strand
ACGGGCCGTACGCAGCAATGGTGTTGCATACGGCCCGTTACCAGCAAGTTTATAAAACCCCAGAGGTCCCTGTCTCCACAATTGACCTAGAAAAGGCGCTCAGTCTGCAGAAAGTTTCCGCAAAAGCTCACGCGGTGCAGTGGACAAAGTCCATGTTTGCGAATGGCCTCGATATGCTCGGGGCTTGCATAGCCCTTCGACTCGGCCAGATGGTACTCGGGATACTCGGCGTCGTACTCGACCATCATCTCGTCACGCGTGACCTTGGCCATGATGGACGCCGCGGCGATGCAGGCGATTTTGGCATCGCCCTTCACCACATCGCGCTCGTTAGGAACGGCGCCCAAGGGGTTACCATCCATGAGGACGCAGTCGGGCTCAAGTCCCGTATCGGCCACGGCGCCCGCAACGGCAGTACGGATAGCACGGGCCATGCCCATTTCATCGATATCCTTCGGCGCGATATGGCAAAAACCGATCGCCGTCGCCACCTCGGCAATCTTCACTGAGAGCAACTCGCGGCGCGCGGGCGTGAGCTTTTTGGAATCGTTGATACCCCAGACGCGCGGCTCCATAGGAAGACAGACGGCGCATACCGTCAAAGGGCCGGCCACCGATCCGCGACCCACCTCGTCGACACCAACGACCACCCCATCGCCGCCAAGCTCATGCATAAGCTCGTACATGTCATTGACGCGCTCGCGCTCGGCAAGCTCTTTGGCATGGCGTTTGAGGGCGCGTTCACAAGCCTTGATCACCTGCTGGCGTGGGTCCTCGCGATAATGCTCCACGAGGGCGGGAATCTCCTCAAACGTAGCGCTCGCCAACTCACCGGCAACCTGCGATGCCGAAACCGAGCTCGTCATGTTGGCCATACCAGGCCCTCCTTGCATGCAAATCAGATAAAAAGAAGGGCCACCCGAAGGTGACCCTTGTGTCCAAACGAGTGGACAGACGCTGCGATCTTCTTAGCGCTTCTCGGGGATGCGAGCAGCCTTGCCCACCTTGTCGCGGAGGTAGTACAGCTTGGCGCGACGGACGCGACCATGACGAACGACCTCGAGCTTGGCGATCTTGGGGCTGTGAAGCGGGAAGGTACGCTCAACACCGACACCGAAGGACATCTTGCGGACGGTGAAGGTCTCGCGGGCACCGGCGCCGGCCATGCGGATAACGTCGCCCTGGAAGACCTGAATACGCTCGCGGTCGCCTTCCTTAATGCGGTAGTGAACCTTGACGTTGTCGGCGACGCGAACCTGAGGAATGTCCTCGCGGATCTGCTGACGCTCGATTGCGCGGATGTAATCCATGTGCAATTCCTTACTCTTCTAGAGGTGCCGTACCACCTTGGCCGGCACGTAGTTGAACAAACGTATTCGAGTATACACGCGCGGGTTTCTGCTGCAAGAACAATTTTTTACGCAGACAAAAAGACAAAACCCGCACATGATAACCGCCCGTCTCACGAATGAGACGGGCGGCATGAAGGGGGGCTACGCTAGGCGTCGATGCGCAGGGGGGCTAGGCGTTGCGCTTGGCCTCGAGCTTGGCCTGAGCGGCAGCTAGGCGCGCGAGGGGCACGCGGTAGGGCGAGCAGGACACATAGTCCACATCGGCCACGTTAAACAGGCCCTTGATGGACTTGGGGTCGCCGCCGTGCTCGCCGCACACGCCAAAGTGCATGCCAGGGTTGGTGGCGCGACCCTTTTCGACGGCCATGCGCACGAGCTCCAGCACCGCCGTATCGATGGTCTCGAAGGGGTTGTCCTTCAGGATCTTCTTGTGCAGGTACAGCGGGATGAACTTGGCCTCGGCGTCGTCGCGCGAGAAGCCAAAGGTCGTCTGGGTGAGGTCGTTGGTGCCAAAGCAGAAGAAATCTGCGTGATGGGCGATCTCGTCGGCGACCATGCAGGCGCGCGGCAGCTCGAGCATCGTGCCCACGGGAATGTTGAGCTCAACGCCCTCTTCAGCGGAAACCTCGGCGATTACGCGCTCAATGACCTCGCGGGTCTGAACATGCTCGGCCGTGATGGAGACGAGCGGAACCATGATCTCGGGGCGCGGGTCGACGCCCTCCTTGATAAGGCGGGCAGCAGCCGTGGCGACGGCGCGAACCTGCATGAGAGGCAGATCGCTAAAGACGACGGACAGGCGCACGCCGCGCAAGCCCAGCATGGGGTTGGACTCGACCATGCCGTCAATGCGACGCAGGCGGGCGCGCAGGGCAGTGAGCTCCTCCTCGGGAGCGCCGGCGGCCTCCTTCTTAGTGATGGCGACCTCGAGCTCGCGAGGATTATCCAGGAACTCATGAAGCGGCGGATCGAGCAGGCGGACGACCACATCGCGACCGGACATGGTCTTGAACATCGCCAGGAAGTCCTCGGTCTGAACCTTGAGCAGGTCGGCCAGGGCCTGCTGCTTCACGGCCTCATCGTCAGACAGGATAAAGCTCTGGATGATGTTCTTGCGATCGCCCAGGAACATGTGCTCGGTGCGGCACAGACCGATGGCCTCGGCGCCAAACTCAAGAGCGAGCTCGGCATCCTCGGGGTTGTCGGCGTTGACGCGCACGTGGTTGGCGTGACCGTCGGTCTCGTCCAAACGGATCTCATCGGCCCAGGACAGGATGGTGTCCAGGTCGCCGGTGAGCTCTGCAGAGACCAGGTCGACCGCGCCGTCGACGACGATACCCTGGGTGCCGTCGATGGAGATGACATCACCCTCGCGCAGCACGCGGTCGCTGCCCTCGATGTGCACGACCTTCTCGGCAGCGTCGATATGGAAGCGCTCGACACCGCAGACGCAGGGCGTACCCATGCCGCGGGCGATAACGGCGGCATGGCTCGTCTTACCGCCATGGCTGGTCAGGATGCCCTCGGCGGCGACCATGCCCTTCAGGTCGTCGGGATTGGTCTCCCAGCGGACCAGAATGACCTTGTGGCCCTCGGCGGAACGCGCGACGGCGTCATCACTCGAGAACACGACCTCGCCCACGGCGGCACCAGGGCTGGCGTTAAGGCCGCTGGCCAAGGCCTCGTACTTCTTGGAGGCGTCGAACTGCGGGTGCAGGAGTTGGTCGAGCTGCGCGGGATCGATGCGGCTCACAGCCTCCTCGCGGGTGATCAGGCCCTCCTCGACCATTTCGATAGCAATGCGCAGGGCGGCAGTGGCGGTACGCTTGCCCACGCGGGTCTGGAGCATCCAGAGCTTGCCCTGCTCGATGGTGAACTCGATATCGCACATATCGCGGTAATGATCCTCGAGCGTCAGGAACACGCGCTCGAGCTCCTCGCCTGCGGACTCGAGGCCCGAGGTGGTCTTGAGGTCGGCGATGGGCTCGGTGTTTCGGATGCCGGCGACGACGTCCTCGCCCTGGGCATTCACCAAAAAGTCGCCATAGAACTCCTTGGTGCCGTCGGCCGGGTTGCGCGTAAAGGCGACGCCGGTCGCAGAGGTCTCGCCCTTGTTGCCAAAGGCCATGGCCTGGACGTTGACGGCGGTGCCGAGCTCGTCGGAAATGCCGTGCTGCTTGCGGTAGATGCAGGCGCGCTCGTTCATCCAGCTGCCAAAGACGGCCTGGATGGCAAGGCGCAGCTGGAGCTCCGGATCGTGCGGGAAGACGGGCTTACCGTCGGCGACCTCGAGCTCGGGATACAGGGTCGCCTCGACGTTATCGGAGAAAATACCCTTGAACGTCTCGACAAGCTCCTGCAGGTCCTCGGCCGAAAGCTCGGAATCGACGCGAACGCCGGCGACCAGGCGGGCCTGGGTCAGCGCGTTCTCGAACAGGTCGGCGTCGACACCCATGACGACGTTGGAGAACATCTGGATAAAGCGACGGTAGCTATCCCAGGCAAAACGCGGGTTTTGTGTCTGGGCGATAAGGCCCTGAACGGAGTCGTCGTTGAGGCCCAGGTTGAGAACCGTGTCCATCATGCCAGGCATGGAGAACGGAGCGCCCGAGCGAACCGACACGAGCAGCGGATCGGAGGCGTCGCCGAGCTTCTTGCCGCAGCGGGCCTCGAGGTCCGCCTCGGCGGCAACGATCTCATCGAGTGCGCCCTCGGGCCACACATTGCCGGCACCGGAGTACTCAACGCAAGTCTGGCAGGTAATGGTAAAGCCACCGGGAACCGGCAGACCGATGCGGCTCATCTCGGCAAGGTTTGCGCCTTTGCCGCCAAGCACGAAGTTCATGGACTTGTCGCCCTCGGTGACACAGGTGCCCTGGGCGTCGGTTCCAAAACGGTAAACCCTCTTGCAATCGCTCACGATACTTCCCCTTCCATGCGCTTACGCGCACGACCGTGGTAACGAATCGACCCGCCGGATGCGGGCCGTGAGGGAACTATACGGCGGGTTTTGGGCAGGCTTGAGCAGAGGGTGCGCGGTTTGGTAAACGTGCTAAAACTAGCGGTAAACGGTAGGTAAAGTTGGTTACCTTATGAAGATACCACTACAAGAAGAATGCAGGTCAGATGCGATGTTTTTGCTAAATCGCTTTATCAATTCAGGCTATTTAGCCACTCCGATGATTTTTCTGGGACGGGGATTAAAAAATCATTGAGTACCTAATGATTTTTTAATCCCCGTCCCAGAAAAATCGTCACAGAAAGGACTACTGCTGTTGAGCGCGGCGGGCGGCACGGCGGGCTCTTGCCTCTTGAATCTCTTCGAGATGAGCAATGATCTCGGCAGCGCTTTCCTCGATGGCTTTGCCGTCGGTACGCACTACAAAGCAGCCCAGGCGTTTCATGAGCGCGCGGGCTTCCGCAAGCTCACTACGCACGCTCTCGGGCTCCGCATAGGAGCCGGCAACGGCACGGGCGTAGTCATCGCTCAAGCGGCTATCGCGAATTTCGGAAATCACATCGACGGTCGAAATCAGGCCGAACAGGCGCATCGGGTCGACCTCATAAATCGACTTGGGCGGCTCCATGCCATGCGCCAGTGGGACATTGGCGACCTTGTAGCCCTGATAGGCTAAATACATCGACAGCGGCGTCTTGGATGTACGCGACACACCCAGCAGCACGATATCGGCACCCGGCAGATCGTCGCAACCACGACCGTCATCGTGCTCAACGAAATACTCCATGGCCTCGATACGATGGAAATAGCGGTCATCGGTCTTGTGAATCACGCCCGCAACGCCCTTGGGCGGCACACCGATGAGCGACGACAGCACGGCAAGCGTCGGGCCGATCAGGTCGACCGAACGGATATGCAGCATACCCAGGTAATCGAGCACGCGGGCGCGAAGCGCCGGATCGACAATGGTGTGGAACACGGCAATATCGCGATGGTCCGCATCGACGCGCGGCCCCACAAATGACTTGACCTGCTCCACAGAGGTCACCTTAGGCAGACGCAAAACACGAAAAGCCCCTTCATCAAATTGCCCGGACGCCGCAAGCACCACCTCACAAGCGGTATCACCGAGCGAGTCGGAGATAACGATAACGGTGGGACGAGCGGTGACCGGGCAATCCATGCGGGGCTCCTTTTGCGCTTATGCGCAGGCTGGCTTACTTTTTGCGGGCAAGCTCACCGATGTTGGCGATGCCGGAGAAAACGGCCTCGAAGCGGTTGAGCAGCTTAAGGCGATTATCGCGAAGCTGCTCGTCCTTGTCCATAACCATGACCTCGTCGAAGAAACGGTCGATGGGGGCACGCAGGGCGGCGAGGGCGGCAAATGCTGCCGGGTAATCCTCGGCAGCGAGAGCAGCATCGACGGCGGTCTGAGCGGCCTCGGAGGCGTCGGCAAGCGCAAGCTCAACCTCGCCCATCAGGGCGCGGTCGTACTCAGCACCCAGCTCGGGCTTGGAGATGTGCGCGGCGCGGGCATAGGCGGTCGCCAGGTTGTCGAAGGTCTCAGCGTCGTTCTTACGGGCCTCGTCGAGGGCGGCGCAGCGGGCGAAGAAGACGGACGGGGCGATGATGTGCACCGCGGAGACGGCGGCGACGGTATCGGCCGGAATCTTCTCGTCGCGGGCCATGCTCACCAGGCGGCCGTGGAAGAAGTCGCGAACCTGCTGGGCGACCTCGGCGGCGTCGAACTCAATGCCCTGCTCACTGTAGAGCTCGAGGGCGAAGTCGATGAGCGACGTGGGGTCGATCGGCAGACGGTCGCGCAGGATGTTGATGATGCCGATAGCGGCACGACGCAGCGCGTAGGGGTCGGAGGAGCCGGTCGGGGGCTCGCCGATGGCAAAGATACCGGCGATGGTATCGAGCTTGTCGGCGCAGGCCACGATGCAGCCAGCGGTGCCCTCGGGCAGCTCGTCGCCGGCAAAGCGGGGACGATAGTGATCGCGAATGGCGTGGGCGACCTCGTCGTTCTCCCCCATCGCGGTGGCGTAGTAACCGCCCATCACGCCCTGCTGGCTCGTGAATTCGACGACGGCGTTGGATACCAGGTCGGCCTTGCACAGGTGCGCGGCGCGAGCAGCGTCGGCGGCAAGATGGGCACCCAGGTGAGCCTCGCGGGCAATAGCGAGCGCGAGCTGCTCAATACGCTCGGACTTGGCGAGCACGCTACCGAGTTTCTCCTGGAAGGCAACCTTGGCCAGACGCTCACGGAACTCGTCGAGGGAGATCTTCAGGTCCTCCTCGTAGAAGAACTTGGCATCGTCCAGACGTGCGCGCACGACGCGCTCGTTGCCGTCGATCACGCGCTCGGCATTCTCGGGCTTGCTGTTGGAAACGACCACGAACTCACGCGTGAGCTTGCCCTCGCCGTCATAGATCGGGAAGTAGCGCTGGTTGGTGAGCATGGACTCGCAGATGATCTCGTGCGGGACCTTGAGGAACTCCTCATCGAAGGTACCGACGAGCACCGTCGGCCACTCGCAGAGGTTGATAACCTCCTCGAAGACCTTCTTGGGCGTATCGACATGGCAGCCGGGACGGGCAGCCTCGACCTCGGCGATACCGGCGAGAATCGCCTCGCGACGGCGCTCGGCAGAGAGCACGCCGGCGTCCTCGAGCACTTGCTCGTAGGCGGCGGGGCTAGCGACAACGTGGTCACCGGGGCCAAGCACGCGATGGCCGCGCGTGGTATTGCCGCTCGTCACGTCGGCAAACGACACGGGCACAACGTCCTCGCCCAGAAGGCAGCAGATCCAACGGACCGGGCGCACGAAGGTGGCGTGCTCGTGGCCCCAGCGCTGAGAGCGGTAGTTGGGCCACTGCAGGCCGGCGATGGTCTTCTCGCACAGAGCGGTCAGAATCGGCGTAGCCGGTGCGGAAGGAATATTCTTCTCGGCAAAGACGTACTCGCGGCCGTCGGTGTCCTCGCGACGGACCAGATCCTCGGCAGCCACACCGCACTTGCGGGCGAAGCCCTGGGCGGCCTTGGTGGCGTTACCGTCAGCGTCGAAGGCGATGTTGGCCGCAGGGCCACGCTTGACCTCGTGAACCTCATCGGTCGCGGTGGCGACGTCGGCAACGAGCGCAGCCAGGCGACGCGGGCTCGAGATCACGCGGACCTCGCCATGGGCCAGACCGGCCTCATCGAGGCCCTTGGCGATCATGGTGCCAAGCTGCTTGACGGCATTATTCAGCGGTGCAGAGGGCATTTCCTCCGTACCGATCTCAAACAGGAAATCCTTAGCGTCTGCCATGGCTTACGCCACCTCGCCTTCCTGGTCGGCATTCTCGTTCACTCCGGCGACCTCGGCCATGTAGGCCTCGCAGCACGCCTTGGCGACGGCGCGGACGCGCAGGATGTAGTTGGCACGCTCGACCGCGGACAGGGCGCCGCGGGCATCGAGCAGGTTAAAGGCGTGACTGCACTTCATGACGCAGTCGTAGGCCGGCAACGGCAGCTTGCGCTCCAGGCAGGAATGGCACTCGGCCTCGTAGTCGTCAAACTTCTGACGCATCATCTCGACGTTAGCGACCTCAAAGTTATAGGCACTGAACTCGCGCTCGTTCTCGAGGAACACGTCGCCGTAGGTCATGGGCGTGCCATCGGGCAGGTAGCTCCACACCAGATCGTAGACCGAGTTGACGCCCTGGGCGTACATAGCGATACGCTCCAGGCCATAGGTGATCTCGACGGGCACGGGGTCGACCTCGATACCGCCCACCTGCTGGAAGTACGTGAACTGCGTAACCTCCATGCCGTTGAGCCAGACCTCCCAGCCAAGGCCCCAGGCGCCGAGCGTCGGGCTCTCCCAGTCGTCCTCGACAAAACGAACGTCATGGTCGTTGGGGTCCAAGCCAATGGCGGCAAGAGACCCCAGATAAAGCTCCTGGGCGTTGACCGGCGAGGGCTTGATGAGCACCTGGAACTGATAGTAGTGCTGCATGCGGTTGGGATTCTCGCCGTAGCGGCCGTCGGCGGGACGGCGGCAGGGCTGCGCATAGCAGGTGCGCCACTCGGCGGGACCGAGCGAGCGCAGCGTGGTCGCGGTGTGGAAGGTACCGGCACCGACCTCGGAGTCATAGGGCTGCATAATGACGCAGCCCTGCTCGCCCCAGTACTGCTGGAGGCGCAGGATGATGTCTTGGAAGGAAAGCGATGAAGCGTTCATGCCTCTAATATCCCCTCGTCGAAACGATTACACGGTTAGGTACTGTACCATAGCGGTTTTTAGTCGATAGCGCCCAGACGGTTAAGCGGCCAGTAACGCACGAGCGCCACGGCGATCAAATCAGAGCGATCAACGGGACCAAAGTAGCGTGAGTCGGCTGAGTTCTCGCGGTTGTCGCCCATCACCCACACGCAGCCGTCGGGGACGGTGTAGGGATAGCTCATCTGGGCGGCGGGCGCCTGGACCGAAAGCGGCCAGCTCATGCCGGTCGTATAGTCCTCATCGAGCGCCTGGCCGTCGACGACGACCTTGCCGTCCTGAAGGTCGACCGTCTGACCGGCCGTGGCGATGACGCGCTTTACCAGCACATCATGCTCGGACGTGGCATCGGGGTTATGGAACACCACGATATCACCCTGTTTGACGGGCTGACCGAGCTCGAGGCTCACCTTTTGTGCCAGGATCTGGTCGCCAATCTCGATCGTGTCCTCCATGGAGCCGGTGGGCACCACAAAGGGCTCGACCACAAAGGTGCGGATCAGGAAGGTGGCCACGAGCGCGATTGCGATGACCGCGATCCACTCAAAAGCGCCCCTCAACGCGGAATGTTGCGTAGGAACCATATTCACTCCTCGCTCTGCGAATACGAAGCGTCAAGGATCTCCTGAGCGTAAGCGCGCTCCTCGGGCGTAAGCCGCGCCGTCTCGATCAGGTCGGGGCGCCAGCGGCAGGTACGCTCGATGGCGTTCTTGCGACGCCAGGCATCGACCTTGGCGTGATCACCGCTCACGAGCACTGGAGGCACGCCCTCGCCGTTGAACTCGGCAGGACGGGTGTACTGCGCGTACTCGAGCAGACCACCGTCCTCGGCAGTCGAGAATGACTCGTCCACGTTGCTCATCTCGTCACCAAGGGCGCCGGGAATTAGGCGTACGACGGCATCGGCAACGACCATAGCGGGAAGCTCGCCGCCCGTGAGCACGTAATCGCCAATCGACAGACGCTCGTCGGCATACGCATAGGCACGCTCGTCGACACCCTCGTAACGGCTGCAAACAAACAGCAGACGCTCACTTTTGAGCAGGCGCTCGGCCACATGCTGCGTAAAGGGCTCGCCGCAGGGAGTGAAGAACACCACCGTGGGCTTGGGGCCCTCCGCGCTAATGGCCTCGATGGCCTCGGCGATAGGCTCGACCTTCATGAGCATGCCCTGCCCGCCGCCGTACGGCTCGTCATCGACGGTACGATGGCGGTCGTGCGTCCAGTCACGCAGGTTATACGCCTTAAAATCAAAAAGGCCGGCCTTGCGGGCGCGGCCCAAGATCGACGTGGACATGACGGGCTCAAACATCTCGGGAAAGACCGAAAGGGTCTCAATCAGCATGTTGTCCTCCCTACTTGTCCATATCGATCAAGCCATCCATCACGTGGACGGAAATTGTTCCTGCATCGGGAAGATCGAGCACAACCTGCTCGATCACGGGAATCAGTACCTCGCCGTACCGATCGCCTTCGACAACCCAAACATCGTTGGCAGGCGTCGACATGATCTCGACAATCGTGCCGAGCGAACCGAAGCGCTCGTCGACCACCTCGCGACCCATCAGGTCGGTATAGGCGGCGTCGAGCGAATCGAGCTCAAAGTCGTCACGATTTGCCAGCACATAGCATCCCGTGATGCCCTCGGCGGCCGTCAAGTCGTCAATGCCCTCAAACGAGACCAGATCGCCATCGCCCGTATCGGTGACGGACACGACCGTGCAAAAGCGGTCGCGCTTGAGCGCCGGCGGCGTCAGGGCGACGCGCATACCCGGCTCTAATACAGAAGGAAGCCCCCGCAGCGGCTGCGCGAGGACCTCCCCCTTCCTTCCGTGCGGCTTGACCACACGGGCGATGTTTTTGTACTGGGACCTCAAGGTCCTAGCCCAGAACCTCTACCTCGACAGCAGTGTCGAGGCGAGCGGCCAGTGCACGGGCGAGCGTGCGAATGGCCTTGATGGTACGGCCACGACGGCCGATGACCTTAGCGACGTCATCCTCGGCGACAGAAACCTCAATCGTAGAGGCGTCATCACCATCAATGACCTCAAGGCTCACGGAATCCGGGTCGTCGACGATCTGAACAACGAGATATTCGACGAGATCGGCGATGCGATCTGAGAGCATTGCCTCACCCTCGAGCTGTGCAGCGTCAACCTCAGGCACGATTTACTCCTCGGCGCCCTCAGCGGCCTCAGCGGCAGCCTTAGCGCCCTCGGCCTCTTTGGCGAGCTGCTTCTTGGACTTCTTGACGACGGTCTCGGTCTTCTCGCCCTCGTTGGCGGCCTTGACCAGAGCGGCGACGGCGTCGGTGAGCTGAGCGCCCTTGGACTGCCAGTCGGCGATCTTCTCGAGGTCGAGATTGATGGTCTTGGGGGCGGTCATCGGGTTGTAGCGGCCAACCTCCTCGATGATACGACCGTCACGCGGGGCGCGGGAATCGGCGACGACGACACGGTAGTACGGACGCTTCTTAGCGCCGTGACGAGCAAGGCGAATCTTGACTGCCAAAGGAAACTCCTCCAACCAAGCAGCTTTAGGCTGCAACTACAAACAAACAGTTGAACATAATACGCCATCGACGCGGGCAGGTGAAGTCCGTGAGACCAACTTCTTCGGTGTAGTCGAGGGCAAATCCATATCTTAGACAAGAATTCGGGATTTGCAAGCACATACACGCACCCCACATGAGCTGCGCGGTATACTCATGACATGGAAAGACGCGAACATACATACGGTTATGAGGATGCCATGGGCGTCACGCCGCCGCCCTGGACGGGTCCGGCGGTGGGCCTCATGGACCTCGATGCGTTTTTTGCGAGCGTGGAGATGCTCGATCATCCCGAATGGCGCGGAAAGCCGCTCATCGTGGGCGGAGACGCCGATTCGCGTGGCGTCGTGTCCACGTGTTCGTATGAGGCACGTCGCTTTGGCGTGCACTCTGCCATGGCCTCGGCCGAGGCGCGGCGCTTGTGCCCGCAAGCCATTTGGACGCACGGGCACTTTGATCGCTACCGCGAGGTGAGCGCGCAGGTCATGGCGATTCTTGCCGAGGAGACGCCGCGCGTTGAGCGCGTATCCATCGACGAAGCCTTTATCGATATCACACCGGGTCGCTTTGCGCCCGAAGACCCGCTACTGGTTGCGCGGCGTATAAGCGACCGCGTGGCAGCGCTGGGAGTGACCTGCTCCATTGGCGTGGGCTGCAACAAGACGGTCGCAAAGATCGCAAGCGAGCGGGATAAGCCGTTTGGGCTGACCATCGTGCGCCCCGGAACCGAGCAGCGCTTTTTGGCCGCGCTGCCGGTATCTGCCATGAGCGGCATCGGGCGCTCGGCCGAGGAGCGACTGCGCCGCATGCGCATCTACACGCTCGGCGAGCTGTCACGTTCACCGGAATCAACCTTGGCCTCTATTTTTGGCGTCAACGGCGAACGCATGCGCCAGCGTGCGCTGGGACTCGAAATATCCGAAGTAACAAGCCTCGATGAGGAACGCGAGGTTAAATCCGTGAGCAATGAGCGCACCTTTGCGAAAGATTTGACTGAGCGTGGGGACATCGAAGCGGCGATTGCGCTGTTGGGAGAGTCGGTTGGACGCCGCCTGCGCCGTCAGGGACTGACGGGCGGCACGGTAACGCTCAAGCTTAAGTATTCGTATGGCAGCGGACGCACGGCGCAGCGGCGGCTTCCCCACCCCACCGACGATGAGAACATCTTTGTGGCGGTTGCGCTCGAACTGCTCGACAACATCTGGCAGGAAGGCATGCATGTGCGTCTGGCGGGTATCGGGATGAGCGACTTTGACCATCAGGGCGGCATCCAGACCGACCTGTTCTGCGAAGTCGACGACCGCGGAGCCCAATCAAGCGACCGTCGCGACCTCTCAGTCGCGATCGATGCCGTCCGAGACAAGTTCGGCGACACCGCCCTATCTTTCGGCCGCCAATCCCGCTTCAATGATTAACCGCCTTTGTAAAAATAGAAAGCCGGGCAGGTGCGGAAAACCGCAACTGCCCGGCGAAATGCGCGAGGCTAGCTAAAAGCCCCATATCAAATGAGCCACTAGAGGAGGTCGAGGGGGAGCTGGGGGGCGTCACCCCAGAGCTTTTCTAGGCGGTAAAAGTCGCGGGCTTCGGGAGTGAAGACATGGACGACAACCGAGCCGTAGTCCATGAGCATCCAGGTCTTCTGCTCGCGGCCCTCGATGGAGAACGGATGCTCGCCGCAAGCCTCGGCAACCTTCTCCTCGATCTCGTCGACAATCGAATCGACCTGGCGGTTGTTGGTACCGGTGGCAAGCACAAAGTAGTCGCACACGTCGGAAAGCTCGGTCAGGTCGAGCACCTGCACGTCCTCGCCCTTCTTGTCGTAGGCGGCCTGCGCGGCGGCGCGGGCGACATCCTCGGCGGCGACACCGCTCGCGGACAGCGAGGCGGCGGTGCGGTCGGACGTGGCAGCGAAACTCTTGTGCTCCACACCTTCAAGAATCTGCTCGTCAGTCATGGTCTCGTCGGCCATGGAATACCTCTTTCTAGACACACCCGAGCTAGCGCAGCTGGGCGTAATGGTTGTAAATCGTAATAGCCGTGGGATAAAGATAGCGCCCGGACTGGATCACAAAGACCAGACCCTGCGCAAAACAGGAGAAGAACAACTCATCGAGCGAGGACTTCCCCACCATCTTGCGCAGCGCATGGGCATAGTCGCCGTGACGGTTGGGCTCGATGGCATCTGCCACAAAGACCACCATATCGAGCGGCGTCATGTCGCAGGCACCCACGGTGTGACGGTCGACAGCCTGGAAAACGGCCGGTGACAGCTCGGGAAAAAGCTGCGGAAGCTCATAGGCGGCAACGGGGCCATGCAAAAGCGGCGTCGCGGCGGAAGGAGAGCCGGCAACCTTGATGCCATAGTGAAGCGCGCGGGCCACGAGCTCGTCATCGGAAAGAACCTTGTCCCAGTCGTGAATTAAGCCGGCGGCAGCCGCATCAAAGCGGTCAACGCCGTAGACCTCGGCCAGATGAAGTGCGGTCTCGGCAACACCCAGCGAATGCACATAGCGCTTGCGCTTATCTTTCATGCGAACATCGAGCAGCTCTTGAATGCGCTTGAGCAGCGCGCGCTCATCGCCCTCAAACTGATCCTCTACCGACAACGTAGCCCCCATCACTCAAAATCTTCTTGGCCCAAATCGGCATATAGCCTGCGCTTGCGAATGTAGCCGAGCACGGACTCGCTCGTAAGATAGCGCACGCTCATGCCGCGGGCAACTCGCTTACGAATGTTCGTCGAGCTGATCGCCAGCGCCGGAATCTGAATATAGCGCACGTCGAACGGCAGCCCCGACTCTTTGATTCGGGCACGCGCCGTATCGATATCAAAGCCCGGTCGCGTCGCCGCAATAAAGGTAGCAAGCTCAGCGATTCGTTCGGCATCATGCCAGGTCACAATATCGATAATCGCATCGGCGCCCGTAATAAAGTAGAGCTTTACCTGCGGCGGATAAAAATCGCGAAGGGCATGAAGCGTATCGGCCGTATAGGTTACACCCGGACGGTCAATCTCGAACCGGCTCGCCAAAAAGGCCGGGTTCGCGGCGGTGGCGAGGACCGTCATGGCATAACGGTCCTCGGCAGGCGTAACCGGCTTGTCAAGCTTAAAGGCGGGAGAGCCCGCCGGCATAAAGAGCACAGCGTCCAAGTCGAGCGACTCGCGCGCCTGCTCGGCAGTCACCAGGTGCCCGTAATGAATCGGGTCGAATGTGCCGCCCATAATGCCAAGCCGAAACTCCTTGCCCTCTTTTATGGGCAGCTCGGGCAAACCGATTCCACCGCGCAGCGACATGGCTTACTCGCCCTCCGAGGTCTCGGCATCGTCCGCGGCATCCGCCGCATCGACAACCTCGACGCCCTCATCCGCAGCATCGGCCACGTCAATGGCCTCAACGGCAACGTCCTCGCCAGCGTCCTCGAGCTCCTCGTACTCCGAGAAGTCCTCAGCGCCCTCAAAGTCAAAGGCACGCTGGCAAATGCGGACCTCGTCGCCCGCACGGCAACCGGCCTTCTCGAGCGCGTCGTCAACACCCATACGTGCAAACTTATGCTGCAGGTAAATGACGGCTTCCTCGTTTTCCCAGTCGGTCTGGATGACCATGCGCTCGATGGCACGACCAACCACACGGAAGGCACCGGGCTCCTCCTGGACAATGCGGAACCGCTTCTCGCGCTGCAGACGGCGGCGCTCCCACTCCTCGTCGCGAAGATCGACCGGCTCATCGGAAACCGCCAGCTCGGCGCGAAGCTTAGCCACCTGCTCGCCCACGGCAAGCATCAGCGTATTGAGCCCGGCGCCCGTCACGGCGGACACGGCAAAGAACATATGTCCATCGTCGAGCGCGGCGCGCTTGAGGTCGGCAATCTTGTCGGCCGTGCCCGGCGCATCGCACTTGTTGGCGACAACGATTTGCGGGCGCTCCGAGAGCTCTGCGCCATACTGCTCGAGCTCACGGTTGATGATGCGGTAATCCTCAACCGGGTCGCGATCCTCAAAACCGCCCGTCATGTCGACGACATGCATGATCAGGGCCGTACGCTCAATGTGGCGCAGGAACTGGTGGCCTAGGCCCTTGCCCTCGCTCGCGCCCTCGATCAAACCAGGAACGTCGGCAACGACGTAAGAATACTCACCGGCACGCACCATGCCGAGGTTCGGCACGAGCGTTGTAAACGGATAGTCGGCGATCTTGGGACGGGCGGCACTCATGCGCGCGATAAGCGAGGACTTGCCCACCGAGGGGAAGCCCACGAGTGCGGCATCGGCCATAAGCTTCATCTCAAGCTCAATCCAGTGCTCCTCGGCCGGTTCGCCCAGCTGAGCGAACGCGGGCGCGCGGCGCACCGACGTCACAAAGTGCGTGTTGCCCAGGCCACCGGCACCGCCGGGCGCCACGACAACGCGCTCGCCATCGTGCACCAGGTCAGCAATCTCGAACATCGGGGTCTGCGTCTCGGGGTCGAGCTCGCGCACCACGGTGCCCATGGGAACCTTCAGGATCAGGTCCTCGCCGCTCTTGCCGTTACGACGGGCACCCTGCCCGTGCGTGCCGCGTTCGGCGCGGAAGTGATGCTTAAAGCGGTAATCGATCAGCGAAGACAGCTGAGCATCAGCCTGGATGACGACATTGCCGCCACGACCGCCGTCGCCGCCATCGGGGCCGCCCTTGGGGACAAATGCCTCGCGCCTAAACGACATGCATCCGGCTCCGCCGTCGCCGCCGCACACGTTAATGCGGCTGATATCGGTGAACTGTGACAACAGAATCGCCTCCTACAAAAAGAGGGAGACCCTTGAATCCTAAAACTCAAGTGCCTCCCACATATGTGCTCTATGAAGGGTGAATTACGCGTTCGCGAGCGGGCGTACGCTGACCCTGTGCTTGATACCCTTGTGGAACTCAACGGTACCGTCGACCAGCGCGAACAGCGTATCGTCCTTGCCACGGCCAACGTTCTCACCCGGGTGGATGTGAGTGCCGTGCTGACGGACGAGAATCGTGCCCGTGGTTACCGTCTGGCCGGCATAGCGCTTCGTGCCAAGGCGCTGACCGCGGGAGTCACGGCCATTACGGGAGGAACCGAGTCCTTTTTTGTGTGCCATTGTGTATACCTACTCTTTCGTTACGAGTGTAATCTACTCGGCGACGGGAGCCTCGGCAACAGCCTCGGCCTCTGCCTTGACAGCCTTCTTGGCGCGGGACGTAGCCTGGACCTTCACGATCTTCAGCTTGGTGAGCTGCTGACGGTGACCCTTCAGACGACGATAGCGCTTACGCTTGTGGAACTTGAAGACCAGCTGCTTCTCGCCCTTGAACTGCTCAACGATCTGAGCGGTAACCTTGGCCTTGGCCAGCTTGTCGGGATCGGTGACGATCTTCTTACCATCGTTGAGGAAGATGACCGGCAGGGTGACCTTGTCGCCCTCATTGCCCTCGATCTTCTCGACGGTGATGACATCGTCGGTGGCGACCTTGTACTGCTTGCCGCCCGTGTTAACGATTGCGTACATGTTTACTTGCCCTTCATGCATCAGTTAGTGCAACAGCCGAATATAGTAGCAGGCGAAAATACCCCCGTCAACGAGTATGTGGAGCAAATCCACAAGTTCGCACAGGTATGGGGCTGACGAGTCGGCCCTCGTCGTCCTCGCATGCTTGATTCTGACGCTCGACATCGTAGGAGCAGATGGTCACGAGGTCTTGCATACCGGTGGAAACAATAGGTGCATCCACGCCCGGGGTCAAGCCCTGCAACAAAACATCAGCAGCGGAAAGCAAAATTTCCGGACGCATGGAGCCCTCGTTGTCGGCATGGGTGTCGAGCATGAGCACCAGATGGTCCGGACGCTCCCCCGCCGTGAGCTCATAGCCCACGAGCGTGTAATCCAAATCCAAGCGCTTGCTCTTTTTGCCGCGCGCGTAGTCGATGCCATGGTCCGCGCGCAGCGTGTCGATCGCACGATGCACCTCGTCGGCGCTTACGGGCGCCTCGGGATCCAAGTGCAGGTCGATGCGATACGACAGACGCGTGAGCTGCGCCGTCAACGCCGGTGTGCGCACGTCGATGTACGCCGCCTCGATGGGGGCCAGATCGGCCGGAGACGCCGCAGACAGGCGCTCAAACGCCTCGTCGAGCGCCACGAACTCGGTCATAAACAGGTCATACCACTCGCAGGTCGACGACGTACCAACCGGTAGCGCCGAAGAGAAGCCCACGCGCATGTGCGGAGAGAAGCCCTGCGTGACGGCATAGGGAAGTCCTGCACGGCGCACGATGCGCTCAATGGTATGGATTACTTCGAGATGGCCCAGGTACTTAAGGCGATCGCGCTTGCCATAGCGAACACGAAGCCTAAAGAGCGTGGGGTTGTCGGTCAGGCGCTCACTCATGCGCGATCACCCATCAATACATTCTTGGCGTGGAGCGTGGGGCAGATCCCGCAGCCGGTGCACGACGTGCGGGTGCAGTCGGGAGTCGTGACACCCTCGAGCGAGCGACGGTACTCGCGCTCGAGGAAGCCGCGCGTGCAGCCGGGGCTCACGTGCTCCCACGGCAGACGCCAGTCCAACTCGTAGGGCAGGTGCACGAGCTCATTGAGGTCGATGCCGTTTTTGGCAGCAGCCTCCTTCCAGTTATCGAGCGAGAAATGCTCTACCCAGGCGTCAAAGCGAGAGCCCGCGCGCCAAGCATCGATGATGACGGGCGTCATGTCACGACCAGCGCGGGACAGCGCGGCCTCGATGAGCGAGGTCTCGGCATCGTGGTAATGCACGCGGACGGCACGGTTGCGAACGCTCGTGACAAGCAGCTTCTGGCGACGCTTGACGTCGTCGTAGTCGAGCTGCGGGCACCACTGGAACGGCGTGGCAGCCTTGGGGATAAAGACCGAAACCGAGATGGACACCGAGATCGAGCCGCGACGAGCCTTGGGCACCACGGAACGACCGAGCTCCAGTACGTGATCAGCCAGATTGGCGATGGCCACGATGTCCTCGTCGCGCTCGCCGGGAAGGCCCATCATAAAGTAGAGCTTCATGCGGTTCCAGCCGGCCTCGAAGGCCGCCTTGGCCGCACGGTCCAGGTCCTCCTCGGTCACGTTCTTGTTAATGATGTCGCGCATGCGCTGGCTGCCGGCCTCGGGCGCGAACGTCAGGCCGCCCTTCTTTTCGCCGGCGACCGACTCGGCCATATCCACGCCAAACGAATCCAAGCGCTGCGACGGAATAGACACGCGAATACCCGTATCCTCCAGGCGACGGTTGAGCCTATCGAGCACGTCGCGAATGCAGGAGTGGTCGGTCGTGGAGAGCGAGGTCAGCGACACCTCGTCATAGCCGGTCTTTTCCAGACCCTGAATCACCGACGAGACGATCTGATCGGCCGAGCGCTCGCGCACCGGGCGATACGTCATGCCGGCCTGGCAAAAACGACAGCCGCGGGCGCAGCCGCGCAGGATCTCGATAGACAGGCGGTCGTGGACCAGCTGCGCATAGGGTACGCACGACTGCGACAGCGGATTCGTGGCGCCGAGATCCTCGACGACGCGCTTGTAGACCACAGTCGGCGCATCCTTACCCTCACGCGGCACGGTGTAGCCATGCGGCGAGCAGGGATCGTCGTGACGAACCTCATAGAGCGACGGCACGTAGTTGCCGGCAATGGATGCAAGCTGCTCAACAATCTGCGCGCGCGGGACTCCTTCGTCTCGCAAGCGGCGATGCAGCTGGCAGGTCTCGAGCAGCGATTCCTCGCCCTCACCGATGAGGATGGCATCGAAGAAGGCCGCGTACGGCTCGGGGTTGTACACCGAAGGACCACCGGCGATGATGATTGGGTCGTCTTCACCTCGGTCGGCCGCTAACAGCGGAATGCCAGCGAGGTCGAGAGCCTCGAGGAAGTTCGTCACCGCCATCTCGTGCGGCACATGCAGGCCGACAATATCAAACGAAGCGACCGGCGCTGCACCTTCGAGCGACAGCAGCGGAATACCCGCCTCGCGCATGGCGTCACCCATATCGGGCCACGGCACATAGCCGCGCTCGCAGGAGATGCCCTCGGCCTGGTTAAGGATGTTGTAGAGGATGGCGATACCCTGGTTGGGCAGACCGACCTCGTATACGTCCGGGTAGATCAGGCAGCAACGGTAGTCGGCATCGGCCTTGGAAAGCGTGCCCCACTCGTGATCGATATAGCGGCTCGGCTTCTCGACCTTGGCGAGCAGCGGCTCAATTAAATGAAAACAGTCTTGGTATGCAACGCGCAACGGAAAACCCCTAAGCTGCGAGATCGGATGCGTCCTGGTAGGACGCCATAGGACGGGTAGCGCCCGCGACGGTGGTCACCAGATCGCGAACACGGGAGAACGTGGCAGTAACCACCTCGTTGGCACGGCTGTAGTCGACATCGCGCTCATAGAGCGAAACGAGCGCACGGCCCATGCCATAGGTGCCCGCGGCAGCAGTGAGCGCCTTGACGGCAAACCCAATATGCGGCGTCTGCTTGACGAGCGCGCGGGTGACCGTGCGGATCACAAGACCGCCGACAAGCACGCCCGCGACCTCGTAGCCGCGCTCAGGCTTAATGCCGCGTCCAAAGACGGCAGCGAGCTCAAAGAGCATGCCCACCTGCGCCAGCGCCATAACGGGATAATCGGCGCCCGGCAAAAACACCAGCGCACCGGTCGCCATATTGGTGAGCGCGCACGAGGTGATGATACGATTGGCCGCCGCGATGCGCATGAAGGCAAAGTTCGCCGCAAAAGCCGTTTCCTTTTCGGTGCGATCGAGAATCCAGCGGGCAAGCGTCTCGAGCAGATACGTCTTATCGGTTGCCGCTACCACGCCGAGCACAGGCGTGGACTCCTCGATAAACGGCACCTCCACAGCAGACTCGGCAAGCACGCACACGGGGGCGCCGGCGATCACGAGCTCCTGCACGGCACTCTCCAAGCGGTCGGAGCCGCACGAGAGCACCAGCACCACATCGGTATCGGTCTTTGGAGCAATTCGCTCCTCCCCCAGACGCTCGACGCGCACAATGCCCGAGGTCGTCTGCGGTACAAAGGCGTCACGCACCGTCTCGGCCAGAAAGCGCGAGGCGGACGAATCCAAATAGACCGAGACGCGCACCGGCGTATCGGAATCCTTCTTAACGGACGCGCCCATCTTAAAAGCGCGCGTCAGCTTATCTACGGGAATTTTCATAGCAAACCCCTCCAGCGGTTACGCGGCGCCCGAACGATGCCGCCATATGGATTGTACGATACCCACCGTCAGCAGCTGAATCATCATCGAAGACGAACCGAAGCTAATAAACGGTAGCGGAATACCGGTAATCGGCATCATGCCGATGCACATGCCGATGTTTTCGAAGGTCTGGAACGCCCACATGCCAACGATGCCCACACACGATAGGCGCAAGAACAGCGACTCACACTTAAAGGCGACGCGAATCGTCGAAAAGATCAGCAGCACGTAGAGGCACAGGAGCAAAAAGGAACCGCAAAAGCCAAAGGTCTCGGACAGGAAGGCGAAGACGAAGTCGGTGTGGAACTCGGGCAGAAAGCCGCCGGCCGACTGCGTCGCATGGCCCAAACCCTTACCAAAGAAGCCGCCCGAGCCAACGGCGATAAGCGACTGCTGCAGGTTGTAGGCATCGTCCGAATCGGCATTATCGGGGTCGATAAAGACCGTCAGACGGTTCATCTGATACTGCTTGATGAGCACATCGTGGCCGAGCAACGAATCAAAGACCGAATCGAGCGCCAGGACGAGGGCCACCAGGCCCACGAGCAGGGCCAGGGTCGACAGCACCCATTCGCGGCGTGCACCGCTCATGCAGATGACGATGGCGCCCGAGACCAGCACGACCAGGCCCGAGCCCAGGTCGCCCATGGCGACGACGGCCAAAAACGGAATGGACAGCATGCCGCAGAGCTTGACGTAGTCGCGAACGGTATCGATGCGGCCGTTATACTGCGAGCCAAGCGTGGCGATAAAGAAGATGGTGATGAGCTTGGCAAGCTCAACCGGCTGGAATGTCAAGCCGATACCGGGAATCTTGATCCAGCCCGTCATGCCCAGACCGCCCGTATAGGACAGGCCCGGAATCTTGGGCGAGAAGATCACAATAAGGTCAATGACGAGCAGCGCCGTCGAGAAGTTAGAGATGCCGCGCAGATCGGTACGCCAGACGAGCACCGCAAGCACCGCGCCAATGCCAATGCCCAGCAGGTGGCGCGAGAATGAGGCGTCGGCCTTAAACTGTGACGCCGACCAAATAATGATGGCGCCATAGGCAACGAGCGCGACGGTAGCCAGCAGCACACCGATATGCACCTTTTGGCGAAACGTACCGCGCGAGGCCGAAAGTTGCTTGTTGACGCGGTCCAGGCTGCTGCGAGAGCCGGTCTTGGTTGAACGGAACAGATCCGCCGGAGAAAAATCCATCGCAACCTCCTATCGAACCGAAGAATCGCCCGAGGCCGAAGAGGTATCGGGCTCGTCATAAATCGCGCCGAGCACGTCGCGCACGACATGCATCGCGGTATCTGAGCCACCGCCGCCCTGCTCCAGGACAGTAGCGATGACATACTTGGGATCATCGGCCGGCGCATAGGCGCAGAACCACGCGTATTCGTCCTCGCCGCTTTTCTCGCCCGTGCCCGACTTGCCGTATACCTGCGGCGTCAGGGTGCCAAAGTGAGCCGCCAGGGACGTCGATGCCGTGTAAATCACGTCGTGCATGCCGTTGCGAACAAGAGCCAAATCCGAATCGCTGTTGATCTTGGCCTCCAAGCGCTTCTTCTTGCCTTTGCCGTTGTACTTATAGGCATCGCCGTCGCCATCGCGCGACACGGCAGACAAAAACACGTGAGGCACGTACTGCTTACCGCCGTTGGCAAGGCCCATGTAGGCGCATGCCATCTGCAGAGGCGTCACCAAAATGTCGCCCTGGCCGATGGCAATGTTGGTCATATCGCCGGCATTCCACTTGCGGTCCTCGGCAGAGGCGTCGGTAAAGTACGACTCCTTCCACTCGGCATCGGGAATACGGCCCGCGCCCTCACTCGGCAGATCGATACCGCAGGTCTTGCCTAGGCCCCAGCGACGAAAGACCTCCTGCAGGCCCTCGGAATGTTGCTCGTCATAAAAGAACGCCTTGCCCATGTCGTAGAAGACGGGGTCGCACGAGTTGGCGATACCCGACTGCAGCGTCATGATGCCGTGTCCAGACGTCAGCCAGCAGCGCTTGCCCCAAGCCTTGCCCAAGCCCGTCCAATAGCCCGTGCAGTTGGTCGTCTGCCCCGACGTGTAGGTTCCAAACTCAAGACCGGCCAGGGCCGAGAGCGGCTTGATGGTCGAGGCCGACATGTACTGTCCGCTAATGGCGCGGTTGAGCAGCGGGTGCGAACCCTTGTCATCATTGAGCTCGGTCCACACGTCATTTGAGACGCCGCCGATAAAGACAGAAGGATCGAACTTAGGCTCGCTCGCCATGCCCAGGATCTCGCCATTGTTGGGATCGAGACACACCACAGCGCCGTTGCCGGCATTGCTGTAGCCAGTGGTCTTGGCAAGCTCGATGGCGCTCGCCAGCGCCGTCTCACAGGCCTGTTGGATCTTGAGGTCGAGCGTGAGCTTAATGTCGGAGCCGGCCTTGGCGGGCACGGCGCCGGCCTGACCGGTCACATTGCCCGAGGCATCGACCTTGACGGTCTGCTCGCCACGAATACCCTGCAGCAGGTTTTCGTAGTAGCTCTCAACACCCGCCTGGCCCACGATATCGCCCGACTGGTACGTAATCCGGCCAGCAGAAGCATCATCGTCGCCAGAGGTTTTCTTATTCTGGGCCTCAAGCTGCTCGGAGGTAATGGTGCCGGTATAGCCCAAAATGTGACAGGCCGTCTCGCCGTACGGGTACTGGCGCTCGGTACGCTCGGCAATCTTGACGCCCGGGAACTCGCCGGCGTGCTCCTTGATATAGGCAACCGTGGAGCGACGGACGTCCGTCGCGATGGTATGCAGGCTCTGGGCGCCCTCGGAATTGTCCTGAATATTGCGCAGAACCGCCACGTAGGGCATACCGAGCACGTTGGCAAGATGGCGAACCAGAACCTCATCCTCGGCAAGGTCGCGGTAGGCCACGACAGCAAGTGAGGGACGGTTCTGGACAAGTGCCACGCCATTGCGGTCGAGGATGCGGCCGCGCACAGCGGGTGTGGTAACGGTGCGCGTCTGATTACTATTAGCCTGCTTTTCATAATAGTCCGACGAGACCATCTGCATGCCCCACAGCTTGACGGCAAGCGCCGCGAACATCGCGCCCACACCCGTGGTGAGGATGGAGAAGCGGCCCTTAAAGGCGGTCGCCGCGGTATTGCCCTCGCCCTCGGTGGCGCGCGGGGCCGTTCCATGCTGCGTATCGTAGGTAAAACGGGAATCGCCGCGACGCATGATGACCAGCGCGACCACGATGGCCACAACCAGCACGATACCGGCGATAATAACCGTCATCTGGGAAGACATCTACGAGCCTCCCCTATTTGAGCTTACGGGTCTTGGGCTTAAAGCGCATGCCCGTCTGGCGTCCGCCACGTGCGGAGAATCCATAACCGGACTGCGGCACGACGCCGGACATCAAAAACGAAATGGCAACCAGACCCGTCAGGATCGAAGACGGCAGCGCATGGCCGAAGATCGCCACGACAAAGCTCGTCTCCAAACCCATAAACAGCAAGATGATGCTGTAGATCACATTAATGACGAACGCGAAGGCGCCCACCGTGATGCCGCGCGCACTCGGGGCACCGCCCGTCTGACCGGCAGCGCTATGCACCAGGGCAAAAGAACCCACGGTCAGCAGGAGCGACATAACGCCCACCGGCACGGCAGCGGAAAGGTCATAGAACAAGCCGCTGCAAAAACCGCACACGACGGCACGGGTCGGGTCGCCCGAGAACACGCTTAGGCACACCAGGATAATCATAAAGTTGACGCG
Organism: uncultured Collinsella sp.; assembly: GCA_902490445.1. GTDB lineage: Bacteria > Actinomycetota > Coriobacteriia > Coriobacteriales > Coriobacteriaceae > Collinsella. The sequence goes on along the minus strand of CABUDZ010000016.1, from coordinate 4,315 downwards.
ACCGCCCGCAATGGAGATCTGCGGTGCCAGGCCTGCCTGCAGCAGCACGCACACAATGGCGGCGATTACAAACGTGCGGGAGCTCATCCCCTGCTCGTGTAGATCCATGGACATGCCCCCTATTCGCTCGAGCCGGAATCGGTCGTCTCGGACGTGTCGGAACTGTCATCCGGGCTCTCGTCCTTCGTCTTGGTCGCAGCATCGCGCGACGTTCCCTGCGGCGTGCTGTTGGCCGTGTTCACGTCCTCATCCGAGGCCGACTGTTCGTCGGTCAGCGAGGTAATGACCAGCACTTCCTCGTTGTTCTCGGCCGTCGTCTGGGCGCGCACCACAATGGTGTAGTACACGTCGTTAGCCGATTTCTCAACAGACGAGACGGTGCCGAGCGGTAGACCCTTGGGGAACACACCGCCAATGCCCGAGGTCACGATGATGTCGCCAACCTTAACGTCGGAATCGACGCTCACGTACTCAAGACGCAGCGTGCCGTCAGCCTGACCCTGCAGCATGCCCTGGGCGCGCGTGTCCTGCACCATAGCGGACACGCCCGAGTTCTCATCGCCAATCAGGCGCACGGTGGACGTCTTGGCCGAGACCTCGATAATCTGGCCTATGACACCGGCAGAACTCGTCACAGGCATGTTGATGGTAAGACCGTCGGCAGAACCCTTATCGATGGTGACGGTCGAGGTCCAGGCATCGCCCGAAGCGCCGACGATACGAGCTGCGGTTGATTTGAGGTTGTAGGTCGACTGCAGGCCGACCAGCCCCTCCAGTCGCTCGGCGGTCTTTTGAGCCTCGGAGAGCTCGGCAACCTTAGAGGTCAGTTCCTCGTTTTGCTTCTTAAGCTCGTCAAGCGTGTCCTGCGACGCCGTAAGGTTAGAGAACACGTTACCGATCGCATTGAAGGGAGCCGCCACAGCCGAGCCCACAAAGCGCACCGGCGAGGTAATCGTCGTCACGCCCGAGCGCACGGCATGAATCGGTCCTGCCTCGCCCTCGCGGATGTAAAACGTGAGCAGCAACACCGAAATCAGGCTGAAAACAATCAACGGGCGCATACCCGTTGATTGTCGCTTGGTATTCAGATTTGTGGAGAAACCCGAAGATCGTGCCAAATGGAATCCACCTTTTGGAAATTAAGCATTGGTCTGGACGAAGCCGCCATCAAACGCATTGGCCTCGAGCACGCGGGCACAGCCGTTAACGACGTTATCGAGCGCCGTGGGGCTGACGTTGACCGAAACACCGGTCTCATCGCGCAGGCGCACGTCGAGACCGCGCAGCAGCGCGCCGCCACCGGTCAGCAAAATGCCGTAGTACATAAGGTCCGAGGCAAGATCGGGAGGCGTAGCGTCGAGTGCGTCCTTGACGGCCTTGGCCATCTCGTCGAGCGGCTTGTTGAGCGCGCGACGAATCTCCTCGCTCTCGATGCGCACGGTCTTGGGCAGACCGGTGATCACGTCGCGGCCGTTGACCTCAACGTCGAGCTCGTCCTTGAGCGGCACGGCGGAACCGACCTTGATCTTGATGTCCTCTGCCGTACGCTCGCCGATGGCCAGGTTGTAGGCATCACGAACGTGCGTGAGGATGGCCTGATCGAACTCGTCGCCGGCAATACGAATGGACTGCGAGACGACGATGCCGCCCATAGCGATAACGGCAACCTCGGTGGTACCGCCGCCGATGTCGATGACCATGGAGCCGGTGGGTTCCTCGACGGGCAGGTCGGCGCCGATAGCGGCTGCCATAGGCTCTTCGATCAGATAGGCCTGGCGGGCACCGGCCTGGATCGTGGCCTCAAAGACAGCGCGCTTCTCGACCGACGTGACACCGGAGGGAACGCAGACGACGACACGCGGACGCGGAGTCCACGGATAGCGCTTCTCGGACGCCTTGTCGATAAAGTAGCGAAGCATGGCCTCGGTAACATCGAAGTCGGCGATGACGCCGTCCTTCAGGGGACGAACGGCCACGATGTTGCCGGGCGTACGGCCGAGCATGCGCTTTGCCTCGATACCGACCGCCAGGATGCGCTCGTCGTTCTTGTCGATGGCGACAACAGAGGGCTCGCGAATGACGATGCCCTTACCGCGCACGGAGACAAGCGTATTTGCGGTGCCGAGGTCGATGGCAAGATCGCCCGCACAGCTACCGAAGAACATATCCATCAAAGAAAACAACGCAACTCCTGATGTGTTGGATGATTGCTGGAAAACTACTAGCTCATCATACTAGCGCAAGCCCGGCACCTCACTTGCGGTGAAGCGCCGGGCAAAGCTAAATCCCATAAGGTCACTACTGGTTGTCAGCAGCCGAGAAATCCATATCGAGCGAAGAAACGGCCCAGCCGATATGGTTGTCGGAGCGCACGAATTTGACGGTGTACTCCTGCTCGCCGCCCTTGGACAGCGATGCCTTCACCTTGGCGGTCGTCTCGGTCATGGACTGATCCATGCCCTCGACGGACACGGTGGCACCCTGCGGAATCGAGGAGATGACCATCGACTTAGCGTCCTCGGACAGGCTCGAGGCCAGGCAAGACTCGGCCTTTGCGGCGTCACCGTCGCCGGCAGCCTGGAACAGATCGGTAACGACAGACTCCTGAGACGGGAAGCCAAAGCCGCGCGTGTAGGCAAAGCCCAGACCGCCCGCGGCGATCAAAATAAGCAGAAGCAGCACGATGAAGACTTTGAGACCCGTATGGCGATGGCGACGACGGACCTTGGCCTGCTTACGATCCTGACGGTCCTGCTGGACCATCTCGGACTCGGACAGCGTAAAGAAGCCGGTGTCCGAGGGATCAGGCATAAACTGACCGGTCGCGCCCGTAGGATCGAGCGGATCGACGGCAGGAGCGTCCATCGCGGGCGCCGGAGCCGTGGCCATAGCCGTCTGGGCAGACAGCGCGGCAAGCGAATCCTGCACGCGGGCAAGCTCATCGGCCTGCTCGGAGGTGAGCTGGTAGATGCCATCGGCAGTAGCGGCATTAAAGGCGTCGAGTGCGTCGGAGGGACGGCCGGCGGCAGAAAGCGCCTGACCCATGCCGGCGTTGAGCGCACGCGTGTCGTCGCGGGGGCCGGCAAAGTCGATAGCCGTGCGGTAAGTCTCCACGGCATCCGCCGGACGGCCGAGCTTAATGAAGCAACGACCGAGCTCGCCGAGTGCGGCGGCAGGAGCCGGATTGGCGCCGTCGATGGCAGCCTGACGGAAGGCGGTTCCCGCGTTGGCATAGTCGCCCGACTGGAACAGCGCATTGCCCAGGCCCAGATAGGCCTTGAACGGCGTGGCATAGGAAGCATCCTGCGTAGCGGCAGAGAAAGCCTGAGCGGCCGTCGTGTAGTCGCCCACGGCGGCGAGCGCCTTGCCGCGGTTGGTGAGCAGCGCGCCGCGCTTGCCGTAGGTACCGTCGTTGAGGGCGGCGGCATAGGCCTCGGCGGCCTCGGCATACATGCCCAGGTGCATCAAGGCGTTGCCACGAAGGTGATCGGCCTCGCCCATAATCTCATCGGGAGTCTTTGCCGCCCCAAGCATCTGGGCTGCAGCAGAAAAATCACCCGCGCGGTAAGCGGCGCGGCCCTGTTGGATCAGCTGGCTATTCAAGGAAGTCCCCTTTACTCGTGAACGATCTCGACATGGACGATCTCGTCGCCGGCACGCAGCTGCGAAATCACATCGAGACCCTCGACCGTGGTACCAAAGACGGTGTAACCGGAATCGAGGTTATGCTGGGCACCCAGGCAGAAGTAGAACTGCGAACCCGCGGAATCGGGGTCCATGGAGCGTGCCATGGCAAGGGCGCCATCGACATGGCTGTTGCGCGGATTGGTGGCAAACTCGCCCTTGATGCAGTAGCCGGGGCCACCGGTACCGGGCATACCGTCGGGGCCCTCAAGACCGGCAGCGACGTCGGCGCCGGACATGTCGCGGGTATTGGGGTCGCCGCCCTGGATAACAAAACCGGGCACATAGCGATGGAACTTAAGGCCATCATAGAAGCCCATCGTGGAAAGCTCGCAGAAGTTCGCGACATGAATGGGAGCGCCCTCGCCGTCAAACTTGACCTTGATGGTACCCTTCGACGTCTCGATTACGGCGCACTCGTCGCCGACAAGCTGATACTCGGGCGTGTAGAGCTCTTTCTTAAAACCAAACATGTGGTTCCTTCCTCGTGCGTTTAAAGCATATTTGTACGAATTGTAGCAATAAGCACGGGTTTACATCAATTGCGCACGTAGGTTATGCCGACTATGGCGAACTCCTTGATTGGCAACTTCATCCGAACACTTCCCATATTCATCCGCACATGTGCGGA
>CABUDZ010000015.1 GCA_902490445.1 uncultured Collinsella sp. | reverse complement strand
CTTTCCGTCTTGCGCAGGACTGTAGAGCAGGAAACTTCATATGCGGCCCTCCCGGGCGCAAGCAAAAGGGCGACCCCTGTCCGGAGTCGCCCTTGCGGTGCTGGTTATGTACGGCTGTTACTCGGCGTCGTGGTGACGGCGGGGCCTGCGGCCTCCGTTGTCGCCGGGACGGCGCGGACGGTCGCTGCGCTCGGAGCGCTCGCGACGCGGACGCTCACGGCGCTGGAAGTGCTCGCCGTCGCCCTCGGAGGAACCCTCGGCGCGAGCCGGAGCCTCAGGCTTGTCAAGACGATCGAGCGAGATCTTGCCGCGATCGTCGACCTCGATGACGACGACCTTGACCTCGTCGCCGACGTTGAGGACGTCCTCGACCTTCTCCACGCGGCCCTTGGCAACGCGGGAGATGTGAAGCAGGCCGTCCTTACCGGGCAGCAGGTTCACGAAGGCGCCGAAGGGCTGGATGGAGACTACGCGACCGGTGTACTCCTCGCCCGGCTCGGGAACCTTGATGATGAGCTTGATGCGCTCGACGGCCTGGTCCACGGACTCGCCGGTGCCGCCGACAAAGACGGTGCCGTCCTCCTGGATGTCGACCGAAGCGCCGGTCTCGTCCTGGATGCCGCGGATGACCTTACCGCCGGAACCGATGACGTCGCGGATCTTATCGGTCGGAACCTGGATGGAGACGATGCGCGGAGCGGTGCTGCGCGTGGTATGACGCGGCTCGGGGATCACATCGAGCATCTTCTGCAGGATGAAGGCGCGACCCTCCTTGGCCTGCTGCAGAGCGCGGGCCAGAATGTCGAAGGTAAGGCCAGTGGCCTTATTGTCCATCTGCAGAGCGGTAATGCCCTCGGTGGTGCCGGTGACCTTAAAGTCCATGTCGCCCAGGAAGTCCTCGAGACCCTGGATATCGGACAGGACCACGGTCTTGCCCTCCTCCTGGATCAGGCCCATGGCGATACCGGAGACCGGGCGCTTAATGGGCACGCCGCCGTCCATAAGGGCGAGCGTAGAGCCGCAGGTCGAAGCCATCGAAGAGGAGCCGTTGGACTCCATGACCTCGGAGACGACGCGGATCGCGTAGGGGAACTCGTTCTCGTCGGGAAGCACCGGAAGCAGGGCGCGCTCGGCCAGGTTGCCATGGCCGATCTCGCGGCGCTTGGGGCTGCCCATACGGCCGGTCTCGCCGGTGCAGAACGGCGGGAAGTTGTAGTGGTGCATGTAGCGCTTGCCCTCGGTGGGCTCGATGGTATCCAGACGCTGGCCCTCGTTGAGCATGCCGAGCGACAGGACGGAGAGCACCTGCGTCTGGCCGCGCTGGAACAGGCCGGAGCCGTGAACGAGCGGCAGGTAGTTGTCCTTCACCATGATGGGACGGATCTCATCGGCGGCACGACCGTCAACGCGCTCACCAGTCTCGACGACCATGGTGCGCATAGCCTTCTTCTCGAGCTTCTTGAGCGCCACGGGAATCTCGCGCTCCCAAGCGGCCTGCTCCTCCTCGGTGAACTCGGCACGGATGGACTCCTTCAGAGCCTCGACCTTGCCGATACGGGAGAGCTTGTCGGCGTCGCGCAGGGCGGCTGCCATCTCGTCGTAGTGGGCGAAGATGCGCTCCTGGACCTCCTCGACGGGCTGGTCGAGCGGGTACTCCTTCTTGACGATGGGGCCGTTGACCTGCTCCCACTCGGCGACGAACTCGTCCTGAGCCTGGCAGAAAGCAGCAAGGGCCTCCTGGCCAAACTTCATGGCGGCGAGCATGTCGTCCTCGGAGATCTCCTCGGCGCCGGCCTCGACCATCGAGATGAAGTCAGCGGATCCGCCCAGCTCCAGGTCCAGATCGGAGTTCTCGCGCTCCTCATAGGTGGGGTTGACGATAAACTCGCCGGTCTCCACGTTGCGGCCGATGCGCACGCAGGCAAGCGGGCCCTCGAAGGGCACGCCGCCGAGCGTCATGGCCAGGGATGCACCCATGACGTTGATGACATCGAAGGGGTTGACCTGGTCGGCGACGAGCGAGGTGGCGACGATGTGCACCTCGTTACGGAAGCCGTCCGGGAAGCTCGGGCGAATCGGACGGTCGATCATGCGGGCCGTGAGCGTGGCCTTCTCGCTGGGACGGCCCTCACGCTTGAGGTAGCCACCCGGGATGCGGCCTGCGGCGTACATCTTCTCGTTGAAGTCGACGGTCAGCGGGAAGAAGTCGTAGTTCTTGCGCTCCTTGGAGACGACCACGGTGTCGAGCATCGTGGTGTCGCCCTGCTTGACAAGACAGGCGCCGGTGGCCTGCTTGGCAAGCTCGCCCGACTCGAAGGTGTAGGTCTTGCCGTACAGCTCAAAGGTCTTGGATACGAGTGTCATTGTTCTCCTTTACCCCACAGGCCCCTTGCCTGCGGGCTTCTCATGTGACGCGGGCCCCCTGCCCCCGCCACGCTTCAGAGCGTGATTGTTCGCGCCCTTACACAAAAAGAGCGCCCCGCTGCGCAGGACGCTCTTAGCATGTACAAATCCTACTGGATGTTGTCGCGGATGCCCAGAGCCTTGATGAGCTCACGGTACTCGACGATGTCGTTCTTCTTGATGTAGGAGAGAAGACGACGACGACGGCCGACGAGCATGAGCAGGCCACGACGGGTGTGGAAGTCCTTCTGGTGGGACTTCATGTGCTCGGTCAGCTCCTTGATGCGCTCGGACAGGATGGCGACCTGAACCTTGGGGTTGCCGGTGTCGACCGGGGTGTTACCGAACTGGGCAGTCAGCTCCGCCTTGCGCTCTTTGGAAACAGTCATTGTTTCACCTTTCGTTTTGCGTCGCCATCGGGCGACTCGATTCGCCTCGGACTGGGAAGCCGCCGGTGGAGCGAGCAACCAAGGTCGAGGTACCAACAGGTCGGTATGTTACCACAAGCAGCCCGCGCCTGCGCATCATCACCGACCCAACATGAATTCCATCGCACGGAGACGTTGATCGGTGTGCGTCGCAGCCCACACGTGCGAAAGCCCCAGCAAAAAGGCAGCGGTATGGGGGTCGACCCTCTCGGCCATAAGCGCATCGAAGGTCATCGACATGAGGGCGCGCAGCCACGCGACCTCACCGGTCGACACCAGCTCGGCACCCGGAACGCTCGATGCGCACGACCCGCACATGAGACCGCCCGCCTGGGGCGAAAAATACGACAGCATGGGGTCTCCGCACAGCACGCAGGCCGAAAAATCGGGTCGATAGCCAACGTGCGACAGCAGCTTAAAGACATATGCCGCCACAAGTAGGTCCATATGTGCCGTGTCAAGCCCGCTGCCCACCAGGGCAAGCGCTCGCTGCGTTATGGCAAAGGTAAACGGGTCCTCGGCGTCCTCGAACGAGCACACGCGCGCAACCTCGGCGATCGCGCTTGCGGCGCAGGTCGTCTCGTAATCGGGCGCAGCGCCAAGCGGCGCCTCCATAAGCTCGGCCTGAGAAACCACGTCGAGTGACCGTCCATGTACGAGCAGCATATCGACCGTACAGAACAGCTCGCAGCGCGCAGCCAGGCGTCCGCCGGGTTTGCGGGCGCCCTTTGCCACGGCACGAACCTGCCTCCCCCGCTCGTCAAGCATCGTCAAGATCAGGTCGGTCTCTTTGAGCTTAGTCTTTTCGAGCACGAGCACTTTCGTGCGATATGTCCGGGAGCCTGCCATGCGCGCCGCGCGTCCTTAGTCCTCGGCGTTATAGCCAAAGCGGCGAATCTGGGCCTCGTCGTCACGCCAGCCGGCCTTGACCTTCACGTCCAGCTCCAAAAAGACCTGCGTGCCAAAGATGCGCTCAAGATCGCGACGGGCGTCAATACCGATATGCTTGATCATCTCGCCGCCCTTGCCGATGATGATGCCCTTCTGGCCCTCGCGCTCGACGTAAATGGTGGCGTGCACGCGCAGCACCTTCTTGGTCTGCTCGAGCGCATCGCAGATCACGCCAACGGAGTGCGGGATCTCATCACGGGTGCGGCGCAGAACCTTTTCGCGCACAAACTCAGCAACGAGCGTCTCGTCAGAAGCGTCGGTGCCCATGTCCTCGGGGAACCAACGCGGGCCTTCGGGCAAAAAGTGCGCAACGGTCTCGATAAAGGCATCGACGTTGAAGTTCTTGACCGACGACGTCACGATCTCGTCGTCATATTCCATGAGCTCGTGGGCGGCCTTAAGCTGCTCCATGACCTGTGCGGGATCAGCCTCATCGGCCTTGGTGAGCACCAAGACCTTCTTGGAACGAGCGTTCTTGACGCGCTCGGCAACCCAGGCGTCTCCCCTGCCAATCGGTTTGGTGGCATCAATCAAAAACGCGACGACGTCGACATCGTTCAGCTCGAACAACGCGCTCTTGTTGAGCTCGGATCCCAGGCCGTCCTTGGGCTTGTGGATACCCGGAGTATCGACAAAGACCAGCTGGTAGCCGGGACGGTTGACGATGGCGCGCATGCGGCGGCGGGTCGTCTGGGCCACCGGCGAGGTGATGGCGACCTTTTTGCCATAGCAGGCATTGAGCAGCGTGGACTTGCCGGCGTTGGGGCGGCCGACCAGGGCCACGAAGCCGCTGCGGAAACCGGGTTCAACGTCGCCAAAGCCCGCGAGGCTATCGTCCTCGTCGCATAGGGCGTCGAGTTCCTCATCGCTAATGCCCTCAAACGGGTCGAACTCCTCGACTTCCTCGAGCTCCTCGGTATCCACCGCATCCAGGGACTCGTCGTCCAAAATCTCATCGGAAGGCTGCATATTGTCGGACATAGGAATCCCTTTCTAAATAAAGCCGAGCGCGTGAGCAAATACCAGCACGCCCACAATCGCGGCGGTGATGGAAAGAACGTATACAGAGGCGGCGGCGATGTCCTTCGCACGCTTGGCCAGCGGATGGAGCTCCTGGGTCGCTAGGTCGACGATAGCCTCCATAGCGGTGTTGCACAGCTCGCCGTGAATCACCAGGCCACAACAGATGATAATCGTGGCCCACTCGGCAATGTCGAGCCCCACGATGCAGCCGGCAATGACGGTGCACACGCCCGCCACGAGCATGACCTTAATGTTGCGCTCGGTCTTGACGGCGGTGGCGAAGCCCTCCATGGCGTAAGAAAACGACTTTAAGAAGGACGGATGGTCCTTGTTCGATCCGGGAATCATAGACGGCTCCTAGTCGTGGGCATGGTTGGTGATGGGGCCGACGTGAACTAGCTTGGGGTCCTCGCCGCGCTCGAGCGCCAGATCGCGCAGGATGGCGTCCTCGCGGGCCTCCATGACCTCGGCCTCGTCGTCCTCGATGTGGTCATAGCCCAGCAGGTGCAGCATTCCGTGTACGAGCATCAGACGGCACTCGTCAGCGGGACTATTGCCAAAACCGGAGGCCTGACGGGCAATAACCTGCGGGGCCAAGATAATATCGCCGAGCTCGAGCGTCTCATCGGCGGGAATGTCATCGTCAAAGGCCGAATCACACTCAAACGAGAGCACATCGGTGGTGCGGTCGATACCGCGCCACTCGTGGTTGAGCTCGTGCATCTCGTCCTCGTCGACATACGAAAGGGAAATCTCGACTTCACGCTCAACGCCCTCGGCGGCAAGCACGACCTCGCAGATGTGCTCCACCTCCTGGGCATCGAGCAGCGTATCGAGCTCGGCATCGTTGCTGATCAATACACTCAACGGGACTCCTTTCGGTCGCGCGGGCGCTGCTCGCGCACGTCATCATAAGCATCATATGCCTCGACGATACGACCCACCAGGGCATGGCGCACCACGTCGGCGCGCTCCAGGTGAGAAAATGCGACATCGTCGACACGGCCCAAAATCTTCTCGACATCCGCCAAGCCGCCACGACGACCCACCAGGTCGCGCTGGCTCAGGTCGCCGGTAATCACGAACTTGGAGTTGAAGCCCAGGCGTGTCAGGAACATCTTCATCTGCTCGGGCGTCGTGTTTTGTGCCTCATCGAGCACCACGAAGGCATCACTCAGCGTACGGCCGCGCATGTAGGCGAGCGGGGCGATCTCGATCACGCCGCGCTCCATAAGCTCATCGGTGCGCTCGCGATCCATCATGTCAAAAAGGGCGTCGTAGAGCGGACGCATGTAGGGATCGATCTTTTCCTCGAGGGTACCGGGCAAAAAGCCCAGGTTCTCCCCCGCCTCGACAACCGGACGCGTCAAGATCAAACGGCCCACCTCGTGGCGCTTGAGCGCGGCAACGGCAAGCGCCATGGCCAGATAGGTCTTACCGGTACCGGCAGGACCCAAACCAAAGGTGATGGTATGCGAGCGGATGGCATCCACATAGCGCTTTTGGCCGAGCGTCTTGGGGCGAATGACGCGGCCGCGATACGAAAGCAGCACGTCATCGCGAAGCGATGTGGCCTCATGCTCGCCGTCGCGCAAGACGGCCAGGCAACGTGAGACATCGTCGGAAGAAAGGGTACGACCGGCCGCCGCCTCGCGAAAAGCGTGTTCAAAATAACGCGCCACGAGTTCGACCTCATCCGGGTCACCGCTCACGGCGATGCTATCGCCACGGGCGACCACGTGAGCGCGAACCAAGCTCTCGAGCGCACGAAGGACGCCGTCGCCGGCGCCCAAAACACGCGAGGGATCAACTCCCTCGGGAACGGTAAGTCTAATCTTCGAGGCTTCCATGGACCTCCCTGCGCGCATGGACCAAGCCGGAATCATCGACTCCGATGATAGCAACATCGAGCAGGCACGGGGCTGTAAGTCCACAGGTATCGTCAAGACGGGCATGATGGAACGAACCGAGCGTCAGGTTGTCACCATACTCGAGCACGGCACGCTCGACGGTGCCCACGCGACGACGAGCATCGGCAATAGCGAGCTCCTGCGCCGCGTCTCGCATACGGCGGCTGCGCTCGGCCATAACCTCGGGCGGCACCTGGTCGGGCATGTCGGCAGCAAGGGTACCGGGACGCTTACTGTAGCGGAACACGTGCATACGCGAGAACCCCACGCGGCGGGACAGCGCCAGCGACTCCTCGAACTCCTCGTCCGTCTCACCTGGAAAACCGACGATGACGTCGCACGAAAGAGACGCCTGCGGCAGGATGGCGCGAATCATGCGCACCGTGTCCTCAAAGGCCTCGGCACTATAGGGACGACCCATGCGATGCAGCGTCGCCGTACAGCCGGACTGTACAGGCAGGTGCAAAAACGGGGCAATACGCTGCGGATAGCGCGCCATAACCTTAAGCAGGCGTTCAGAGATATCCATGGGTTCGACCGAGGAAATGCGCACATGCGCAATAGTCGTGCGCTCCATGATGGCCTCGAGCAGCTCATCGATTTCGACATGCTCGTCGGTCGCGCTCTTGCCATCGTAGGCACCCAGGTTCACACCAGTCAGCACCACCTCGGGCACGCCGGCCTCCTGGGCCTCGCGAACTTGCTCAAGCACGGACTCGACAGGCACGGAACGCTCGGGGCCGCGGGCCTTCCACACGATGCAATAGGTGCAACGGTGGTTGCAGCCATCCTGGATCTTCACGCCCAGCCGCGAACGACCGAGCGCATCGACCACGTCACCATCGCTGCAGGCGGGAACGCTATCGGACTCAACGCCCAGCACATCGCAGACACGTTCGGCGACATCGATCTTAGACGGCTCGGCAATCACGCGATCCGAAAGCTCCAACAGCTCCTCGGGATGCAAATTGACCACGCATCCGGTCACGACCACATAGGGCTCATTTGGATGCGCCAGCGCATGACGGACGGCCTTACGGGTCTTGGCCTCGGCCTCGCCCGTAACGGCACAGGTGTTAATGACGATCAGATCGGCATCGTGGGGCTCCACCATAGCAAAGCCCAAGCGCATAAGATCAGCAGTGATGCGGTCAGACTCAACCCGATTGACACGGCAGCCGAGGTTGACGACGGAAATATGGGGTGCGAGCACACGGGCTCCTTAATCGAGGATATCGTCGAGGGCACTCTTGATACGGTCGGTCACCGACTTCTTACCGGAAGCGACGTCATCGCCCATCTCATCGGCAAAAGCACGGAGCAGCTCGCGTTGCTTATTGGAAAGATTGGTGGGAACGACCACGCGCAGTTGCACGATCAGGCGGCCACGCGAACCGCCACCGCCAATGCGCGGCATGCCGTAATTATTGACGCTCACGGTGTCGCCGTGCTGGGCGCCGGCGGGAACCGTCACCTTAACGACCTCGTCGGGCATAATGCCCTCGACCTCGATCTCGCAGCCGAGCGCAGCCTGCGCAATCGAGATATCGCTCACCAGGTACAGGTCGTCACCGTTGCGCTTAAAGCGCTCATGGTCGGCAACGCGCACGTTGACAATCAGGTCGCCCGAAGGCTCGCCGCGAAGGCCGGCCTCGCCAAAGCCGCTCACACGCAGCTGGCGACCGGTCGAAACGCCGGCGGGAATATCGATGTCGATCTTTTCGTGCGAAGGCGTGCGGCCCTGACCGTCGCAGGTCTCGCAGGGATGGTCGACGACCGTGCCCTCGCCATGGCAGTCGGGGCAAGGCGAGGAAGACTGAACCTGGCCCAAAAACGATCGCTGAACCGTCGTGACGTAGCCCGTACCGTGGCAGCGACTGCACTGCTTTTCCTGTGCGCCCTCGGCCCTACCGGTACCGTTGCAGTCCTCGCAAGGAGCAAGGCGATCATAGCTGATCGTCTTTTTGCAACCGAGCGCCGCCTCCTCAAGGGTCACCGAAAGGGAGATGGCCATGTCACGTCCGCGACGACGCTCACGACGGCTGCGGGCGCCACCACCGGCGCCACCGCCAAAGAACGACGAGAACAGGTCGTCCATGCCCATGCCACCAAAGATATCGTTGATGTCGACATAGCCCGAACCACCAGGACCGTCGGCAGTGCCGTAACGGTCATAGTTAGCACGCTTCTGCTCATCGGAAAGAACGGAATAGGCCTCGTTGAGCTCCTTGAACTTGGCCTCGGCCTCGGGATCGTCCGAAACATCCGGATGTACGGTACGGGCCTTCTTTAAAAACGCACGCTTAATCGTCCGCGCGTCGGCATCCCTGTCGACGCCAAGCACCTCGTAGTAATCCCTATTTTCCGACACGACCGAATCCTTCCGACTTTCATTATTGTCACAGTGCGTCCTATACCCAAGCTGGGCCGACCGCAAACAAAGGGTTTGATGTTATTGCATTTGATACGGCGAAAGCATGGCCCGTTGCGAGCAGCTCGCGAACCAAACCGACACGAGCGCGAACATGAAGCCGTTGGCAAAACCGTTGGCAAACTGCATCGCACCGCGCTTCCACCACAGCAGGCTGCGATGAAGCACACCGTCCGAAAGCACCATGAACAGGCCCATGGTAAACGGAATAAAGCACATCACGGCAAAGGCCGAGAACACGCCCGAGATGGCCGACAGCACCAGAAACGGAGCAACAATGCCCATCAGGTAAAAGCCAGTACGAGCTTTGCCTTCCAAGCGCTCGGCCTCAACATGGGCGCGGCCGACCAGGTCGCCGCCCGCGGCACCGTTAGTGCCAGCATGGCCCATGCCGCTAATGCGGACCTCGTCGCCATCGTGCGTGCCGGCAGGAAACTCAATCGTCTGCTCGGAGGTCACACGGGTTCGCCCGCTGCCACCGCAATCGGGGCAGGGGTCGGCCACGACCTTACCGGAACCGCCGCACTCGGGGCAGACCGACTGGAACGTGCCCGCACCAAACAGGAAGGACAGGTCGACGTCGATGTGGCCGCGGCCACCGCAGCTCGGGCAGGTATGTGCATGCTCGGACGAAACAGAGCCCGAGCCGCCGCAGTGACCACAGGTATCGAAGCGCGTGTAGCGGACGGTCTTGCGGGCACCGCCCTTGGCCTCCTTGGCGTCGAGTTTGATATCGACGACGACGTTGGCGCCGTTCTCGGGATTGTAGGCAGCCTGGCCGCGACGCTGCTGGCCCCAGGCGCCACCAAAGGGAAAGCCGCCCTCAAAGGGATTGCCATAGCCCGTGCTGCCGGCGTAGCCGCCACCATAGGGCGAAGCCGTAGGAGCACCGGCAAAGGGATTGCCAGAACGCATGGCGTCGTAGCGCGCACGTTTTTGCTCATCCGAAAGCACGGCGTAGGCCTCGGAAACCTCTTTAAACTTTTCCTCGGCATCCGGCTCTTTATTGACGTCCGGATGGAGCTTACGGGCCTTTTGCTGGAAGGCCTTTTGAATATCACGCGAGGTGGCGTCCTTGGAGACACCCAGAATCTCGTAGTAATCTTTTTCGTTCATCGTCGCCATGCGCGGCAACCTCCTGCTCACAGCAGCGTATATATTCCGGTAATTCTACCCGAGCGGCCTAAGCTAGATCCCAAAACAGCTCGAACAGAACATTTCCATCGAGCCAGCCCAGATGGGTCGGCGCCAGACGAGCTCGAACATGGCCCGCGATGACATCTGCCGAGGTGAAGGGTCCCTCATGAATCCCGAGCGTCTCGGGAACCCAAGTGGCAAGACCCAATTCGAGCGCACGATCGCAGGCAGCTGCCAGCTCGCCCGTTGGGATGACGCAAGCTGCACGAGCCAACAGGTCGGACGCAACACCGCGCGTCATGCGACAAGCGAGCATCAAGTCTTCGGCGACAGCCTCGCGCTGCGACAGATATTCGGCCTCGAACGCCGTCGCGTCATCGTCACGTTGCACCAGACGCACGCGGTACGCATCGCCTCGAGAAGACACGCCGGGGAACAAACCTGCAAGACGGTCGAAATCCTCGTCGTCGAGCATGCCCGCGGCAGAACGACCCAGGCCCAGGTAGCCCTGTCCGGTCCAGTAGGCAATGTTATGGGCGCACTCATGGCCGTCGAGCGCGTAGCTCGCCACCTCATACGGATGATAGCCGGCCGCACCCAGGCGCTCACGCGCCGCGTCCATGCACGAAGCCTGAAAATCCTCATCGGGCTCGAGCGACTCGTCACGGCACGCCATGCGATAAAGGGGCGTCCCCTCCTCAAGCGTGAGCGGGTAGATCGACACATGATGCGGCGCCGCCGCCAGCACGCCATCGAGCGTGCTCCGCCAGCTTGCGGCCGTCTGCCCAGGAAGGCCGCACATCAGGTCGCACGACACATCGAGGCCAACTTCCTTCACCGTCGCGATAGCCGCAAGTGCCCGATTAGCATCGTGAATGCGGCCAATAGCAGCCAGCTCGGTATTGTCGAGGGTTTGCACGCCCAGAGAGATGCGCGTGACACCCGCCTCGGCAAGCGCGGTGGCGAGCTCGACGGTCAGCGACTCAGGATTGGCTTCGCAAGTAAATTCAACGGGCTTGCACCACATGGAGATACGACGGGCAAGTTTCACCAGGCGCTCCCCAGCCAGTGAGGGCGTGCCGCCGCCAATATAGACCGTGCGGACCTGCGCAAGCGCCCCGGCGTCGCCAAAGGAATCGAGGCGCGCATACAGCTGCTCAAAATAGGAATCGAGCGCAGCATCCAAATCACACAGAGCAAAGCTGCGCGAGTCAAAGTCGCAATAGCGGCATTTTTGAGCGCAAAACGGCACGTGCACGTACAGCGCGGTAACGGCCACCCTTAAGCCTCCAGCGGATGAGCGGGCACCGACTCACCGGCGGCAAGCGCGGCCTCGCAGGCCACCACATCGCGCTCGATATCATCGACCAGCGACATGAACTCCTCGTACGTAGAGCAACGCACCACCTGAGCGCGCCAGGCGGCGGCATGGGGCATGCCTTTTAAGTACCAGCTTGCGTACGTGCGGGCGCGCGACATGAGAGGCAAGAGCTCATGCGTCAGCGTTAGGTGCTCACGCAGAGCGTCCAAGCGCTCGACCGAGGAGCGAGAAGGAACCGGCGTGCCATCGAGCGCAAGGGCGCGAGCATCGCCGAACACCCACGGATTGCCGTAGATGCCGCGCGCGATAAACACCGCGCTGGCACCCGAGCCGTGCAGATGCTCAGCAGCGTCCTCGGCCGAGAACACATCGCCCGAACCAATCACGGGAATCTCGACAGCGTCGGCAACCTCATCGACGACCGACCAATCGGCCTGGCCCGTGTAGAGCTGCGTGGCGCAACGACCATGCACGGCGACTGCGGCAGCCCCTGCGCCCTCAAGCATCTGGGCAAATGTCGCGGCATTGCGGTCCTCGGCATAAAAGCCCTTGCGAATCTTGACGGTCACGGGCACGTGCGCCGCGCCCACCGTGGCCTCGACGATCTTCTCGGCCAGGTCGGGCGTGCGCATGAGCGCCGAACCCTCGCCCTTGGTAACGACCTTGCGGGCGGGACATGCCATATTGATATCGATGAGCGACAGGCGATCGCCAACGCGCTCCTCGACGGCGGCGACGGCGCTCGCAAACTGATCGGGCTTGGAGCCAAAGAGCTGCACGCAAACCTGCTGCTCCTCGTCGGCCGGTAGCACCAGGCGCCACGTCTTATTACTGGCATAGGCAAGGCCTGCCACGCTCACCATCTCGCTGTAGGCAAGGTTGGCACCGCGGCGGCGACACATGATGCGATAGGCAGGGTCGGTCACGCCCGCCATGGGAGCCATAAGGAACGGCTGCTCGGCATAGGCGCCCAGCAGCCGCAGACTATATTCGGAAAGAGCCATAGACCTACTCGTCCACCTTGAGGATCGCCATAAAGGCCTCCTGCGGGACCTCGACCGATCCGATGGCCTTCATGCGCTTCTTGCCCTCTTTCTGCTTCTCGAGCAGCTTGCGCTTACGCGAGATATCGCCGCCGTAGCACTTAGCAAGCACGTCCTTGCGACGCGCCTTGACGGTGGAGCGGGCAATGATCTTATTGCCGATAGCACCCTGGATGGGCACCTCGAACAGCTGACGCGGGATGATCTCCTTGAGCTTGTCGCACAGGCCACGGGCCAGGCCATAGGCCTTGTCCTTGTGGACGATAAACGACAGCGCGTCCACCTCATCGCCCGAAAGCAAGATATCGAGCTTAACGAGCTCGGAGGGACGGTACTCGTTGAACTCGTAGTCGAGCGAGGCATAGCCCTTGGTACGACTCTTGAGCTGGTCAAAGAAGTCCAGGATGAGCTCGGCGAGCGGCATGTCAAAGCGCATCTCGACCGATTTGCTCGTGAGATGGATCATGTCGGTTGTAATGCCACGGTGCTCGATAGCGAGCTGCATGACGGCACCCGTATACTCGGGCGGGCAGATGATCTTAGCCTTGAGGTAGGGTTCCTCGATACGATCGATGCGCGTGGCCTCGGGAAGGTCCTGCGGACTGCGGACATCGATCATTTCGCCGTCGGTCTTGTAGACGTGATAGTCGACCGAGGGACTCGTGGCAATGAGGTCCAGGTTGAACTCACGCTCGAGACGCTCCTTAACGACCTCCATGTGCAGCAGGCCCAGGAAGCCCACGCGGAAGCCAAAGCCGAGCGCCACCGAGGTCTCGGGCTCCCACACCAACGACGGGTCGTTGACGTGCAGCTTATCGAGCGCGTCGCGCAGGTTCTCGTAGTCCTTGTTGTCGATCGGGAACAGGCCCGTGTAGACCATGGGCTTGGCCTCGCGGTAGCCCGGCAGAGGCTCGGGGCAGGGGTTCGAAGCCCACGTAAGGGTATCGCCCACGCGCACAGCCTCGGGGTCCTTCAGACCCGTGACCACATAGCCAACCTCGCCGACCGTCAGCGCGTCGACCGGGGTCTCGGCAGGACGCTTGACGCCCACGCCGTCGACCAAAAAGTCGCCCTTGACCTGCATCATAAGCAGGGTATCGCCCTTTTTGATAGAGCCGTCAAAGACGCGCACCGTGGCGACGACACCACGATACTCGTCGAAGTACGAATCCAGGATGAGTGCCTTGAGCGGCGCGTTCGCATCGCCCTTGGGCGGAGAGATCAAAAAGACAATGGACTCCAGCAGATCGTGGATGCCCTCGCCGGTCTTGCCCGAGACGCACACGGCATCATCGGCAGGGATCGCCAGGTCATCCTCGATCTCGGTCTTAACCTCATCGGGATGGGCCGAGGGCAGGTCGATCTTGTTGATGGCCGGCACAATGTCCAGATTGGCGTTCATGGCGAGCGTCGCGTTGGAGACGGTCTGCGCCTCGACGCCCTGCGTGGCGTCGACGACGAGCACCGCGCCTTCGCAGGCGGCCAGCGAGCGCGAGACCTCATAGGTAAAGTCCACGTGGCCCGGCGTATCGATCAGATTGAACTGATACGTCTCACCATCGTCGGCGTCATAGGAAACGCGGACGGCATTGGACTTGATCGTGATGCCGCGCTCGCGCTCGATATCCATGGTGTCGAGCAGCTGCGACTCCATGTCGCGTTCGTCAACGGTATGGGTGAGCTCGAGGATGCGGTCACTGATCGTGGACTTGCCATGGTCGATGTGCGCAACGATTGAGAAGTTGCGGATGTGGGAAATGTCAATTGAAGTATTCATGCGGACTATCTTACCCGAGCGGTACAAAAAATGGAGCCTGTTCCATAAAACAGGCTCCATTTATGCGCGTAATCTGTGTGGTGTGAAATTTACAACTTAGGCGTTGATGCTGTTCACGAGCTTGGCAAGACCGGACTTGCGGTTGGAAGCCTGGTTCTTGTGGATGACATGCTTAGCGGCAGCCATGTCGAGACGCTTGGTGACGGTCTTGAGGGCAGCCTGGGCCTTCTCGGCGTCGCCCTCGGCGACGGCGGACTGGACGTGCTTGGTCAGCGTCTTGAGCTCGGACTTGACAGCCTTGTTACGCATGCGAGCTGCCTCATTGGTGCGGATACGCTTCTTCTGAGACTTGATGTTTGCCACTTCTGGAGTTCCTTTCGAGTTCCTTGCAAAAAATGTATGACACCTCTGAGACACGGTGAGGTCATGCAAGCGCCTACTATAGCACGCTCCCCCTCAAAGGGATAGAACGAATTTGTCAAATAGGCAGGTATCATCACGATTTTCTCAAGATGTTCGTAATCCAGAGCAAAAGCGCAGTCTGAGAATCGGCCGAACCCTTGAGCGCGAGCTCCACATCGACGGCACCCTCGAGCGCAGCGACGAGCTCTGCCATCGAAAAGCGGCGAGCCCAGGTCAGGTGATTCTTGACCTGCCAGGCTTGAAGCTTGAGCGTCGCGGCGAGCTCACGCCCCTGCCCACGAGAGTCAAGCGCCTTGGCGACGATCAGCTCACGGATGCGGCCGCACAGCAATGTGTAAGTCCACACGTAGCTCTTGGCGGGCAGTAGATTGAAGAGCTCGAGCGAGCGTCGCATGTCACGGGTCGAGACCGCATTGAGAAAGTCCCAGGGTTGAACCTCGGCCGTACGTACAATCCAGCGCTCAACGTCGGCAAGCTCAATCTGGGGCGCCTCGACCATCTGGGCAAGCTTAGCCAAGTCGTTATCGAGCATGCGCGTGTTTTCACCCGAACGCGAGACGAGTTCCTCGGCGGCCGCCGTCGAGATCGACTTGCCGTGCTGCGTCGCCATCTGCTGCACACGGCGCGGTAGCTCCCAGCGCTTGGTGCCCGAGCAATCGATGACGGCCTTCTTGTCAATCTTGGCGATCGCCTTGTACAGGCGCGCATTCTTGGCGAGCGAATCGGCGATAATAAGGCAGACCGTTGTGGGACTTGGACTCGCCAGATACTCGACGAGCGGCTCGGAAACCGCCTTGGCAAGCTTGGAGCAGCCGTCAAGGATTACCAGGCGAAACTCGCTGCCCATGGGAAAGGTATTGAGCGAGCCAATGATCGACTCGATATCGGGGTCTTTGGTCATGTCGCGTTCATCGAGGTTGAACTCAACCATACCCGACTTTTCCAAGCGAGCTTTCATACGCGAGACGGCGTGGTCGCGCTTGACCCCATCGGTACCGACGATCAGATATGCCGGCAGCAGACCGGTTTCGGGCATTGCGCTCCCCTCTCGCAGACTCTCGAATTCGTACTGTGCCATTTTAGCCCAGGGGCCAGCCGCGCGCCAACGATGTCATCACGGTCGCTGGCATCTCATCGCAAAGCCATTCGCAGTCGGCGCGACGGTAATGTCGCCGTGTTCGATGGTGCACGCGAACACACCACCCGCTTCCTTCACGGCATCGACGCAGGCATCGGACGGATGGCCGTATCGATTCCCCTCGCCCGCGCTCGCAAGGGAAAGCTCGGGCTTCAGGACGTCCAGCAACTCACCATCGACTGAAACCTTGGAGCCGTGATGCCCAAGTTTAAGGACATCGATATCCCCCACCTCCTGCACGAATTCCCGTTCTTGGTCGAGCTCGGCATCACCGGTGAGGAGCATGCGCAGGCCCTTGCCTTCCTGAACATAAGAGAGCAGCAGGACAAGGGAGTCCTCATTTCCCTCGCCATCCACGGACTCGAATGGCCACATCACGCGGGCGCAAAATGAGCCGATGTCGACCGTATCCCCACGGCGCACCTGCCGATACTCCACGCCAGGTCGGTTCAATACCTCGGCAGGAGCATCCTCCAGCGCATCCGCCGCCACGGCAATCGTTCCGACCGAAAACTGTTCGAGCACGGCAGGCAGACCACCCCAGTGGTCCTCATCCCAATGCGTCACAAAGACGGCATCGATATGGTGCACGTTATTGCAGACCAACGCCGCCACCACGCGCTCGTCGAGTCCGCAGTCGACGAGCGCTACTGCGCCGCCCTGGCGGATAAGAATCGCATCGGCCTGGCCCACATCGAGCACCGTCACCGAAGGCGGAGCGAATCGATCCCAGTAGACGTACGGAATCGCAGCCAAGAGCACCAGGCATGCAAGCCCCACCGCCATAGGACGTGCACGGGGACGCGGCCACCGGACAAGCAGAACCGCCAGCAAACACGGCACTAGGTAAATCCACATGCTATCGGGCGGCACGCTCACGGATGCACCCGGCACGGCGGCAAACAGCTGCTCGAAAAACAGCGCGCAACGGGCGGCAATCATGGGCACAACGAGCGCCCAAGTCCGCAACGGTCCCACGAGCGAAAAGGGAACCAGCACGATCGATACAGCAAGCAGTACGCTCACCACCGGACCGATGACCGCATTTGCCAACGGAGCAATGAGCGAGAACGTACCGAATGCAGGAATGGTAATGGGAAGTGTCGCCAGTTGCGAGCACAGCGTGACGGAAAGCATGCTGGCAACGCCCGATGGCACACCCAGCTCACCCAAAGCGTAGGTCGCATAGGGGCAAAAGCACAGAATGGCTAAGACGCTGGCACATGAAAGCTGAAAGCCCATCTCGAACAGCACCGTCGGCCTCAGTAGCACAAAGATCGACATGGTTACGAAGAGTGCCGATGCGCCGTGCCGGCGACGCCCCGCGCCGTTTACGACAAACGTCGCGAACACCATGCAGCACGCGCGCACGGCCGAGGGAGATGCGCCCGTAAAGGCAGCGTAGCCCACAAGCGTTATCGCCAATATCGCCCGCTGAAGGCCACGTGAGCACCGAGTCTTTTGCAATACGCCCTCGATTACAAACCCAACGATAGCCAAATGGCTGCCCGAGACGGCGATAAGATGTGCCGTTCCCGTCTCCGAAAACCAGTCGCCCGCCGGCTGGGCACGCAGCTCGGCCGAACGACCGCAGACGACACCGGCTATGAGCGCACGCGCCGGGTCGGTCGCAGGCGCGATGGACGTAAGCAGCCCATTTCGCAGCCGAAGCAGCGGCCCCGGAGAGCCCTCATCGACCGACAAAATCCGAACGGCTTTAACCTTGCGCACCTCGCCTCGGAGCGCGCGCGATCGTCCATATGAATCGTTCTCAAAACGTGAAACGCGACCGATAACACGCACGTGCGCCCCGACCTTGAGCTCGCGGCCACACGATAGGCGAACCGTTGCCAAGTTCTTACCGTCCGCGCGTGCCTCGCAGGTATAGGAATACACGTCGTCGTTTATGGATGGATCGCCCTGCACGACAAACTCGAGGCCGCTTGCCGCTCGACCGTCGAGCGCCTTCGAGGCGCTGAGCGCACCCACAGCCCACCACGCCGAGACGACCGCTCCCGCCACGAGACCGACGGACGCGGCATACAGCCACCGCTTCCAAGGGGCAAGCCGCGCACAAGATTGAGCCAGCACAACGAATACCGCCGCCGCAACGGGAATGGCCCATAGCAGCCCGACCGCCGGCGCCTGCTCCCTCAGCAGCGCATCAGCGGCCACGTTGAGCACCAAGGCGCAGCTCATGCACATGCCGGCACACAGGGCCATCGTCCACGGCATCAGGGGCCGCGGAGGCATCACATGTTCGCGCTCGGTCGCACTCATACGCAGATGCAATCTTTGATTTTGGCAAGCTTCTTCTCGCCGATTCCCGACACACGCATCAGATCGTCAACCGAGGCAAAAGCACCGTTCTTTGTCCGTTCATCGATAATCGACTGGGCCATGGAGGGACCGATGCCCGAAAGCGTCTGTAGCTCTGCCGCGCTTGCCGTATTGATATTTACTAGGCCTGTTGCGCCACTCACGCCCGATGACGCGGAAGCCCCACCATCAACACCGGCTTCCGCAATGGACGCCTGCTGCTCCCCTACCATTGGAACGTGAATTTTTTGTCCATCGGTGACCTTAGATGCCCGATTAAGCCCCGTAACGTCTGCCTCGGGCGCCAGCCCGCCGGCGGCATCAATCGCCTGAGCCACCCGCGCGCCGTCCTTGAGACGATATACACCGGGCGACACAACGGCGCCATCGACATCGACATAGACCTCTGCCGCGGCAGAAGCCTTAGTCGAAGAACCTTCGGATGTCTTTCCGCTCGAGGCATCACCGGATCCCGGCTCCACCAACGAGCCCAAACCGTCAGTGCGCTCAAACGACACGCCACCGGCACCGCCGCCAAGGTTCGCCATCGCCAGTCCACTCGCCATCGCAATGACGACCAGTATCGCCATCACCACTGCCTTATGACCGAGCAGCTTGTCAGCCAAGCGGTCCATCCGTTTGACTCGTTCGTGTTGTTCGCGCTGCGCCATAGCAAAACCTCCCAACACCATCGTGTCAGGAAAGGAGCCCTGCAACAGCCACGCCCCAAAACCAGTTTTAGCGGTCAAACCTAAAACCGACCAAAACCTTGCACAAATCTGTCCATTTATTCAGGCACACGTCAGCAAATGAACACTTAGCCGCAAAATGCCCAGATAGCAAAAGACCGACGATGCAGAAGCATCGTCGGTCTATTCACAAAATTACTCGTGATCTTGGTAAATCTCACGCGGAGCAAGCTCCGAATGTTTGCGTTTTAAGGTCTTAGGGGCCTTATACGTGTTGCTCTCGAAGTCGATGTACTCGGTCTGCTTGAGCAGGCGCTCAATCATCTCCTCGTGATCGAACAACTCCCAGGCCTCATGCACGGCATCGAGTTTAGCGTGCGTCTCGGGACGGCGCGGCATAAACAGCGTACAGCAGTCGGGAGCGGCCTCAGTCGAGATATCGAACGTACCGATCTCCTCGGCGCGCGCGATGATCTCCTGCTTGTCCGAACCGATGAGAGGACGGAACACGGGGATCTTCACGGCCTCGTTGACGGCCATGATGTTTTCAAGCGTTTGGGAGGCAACCTGCCCAAGCGATTCGCCCGTAACGATGGCCTTGGCGCCCTCGATGTGCGCAATGCGCTCGGCAACCGAATACATAATGCGGCGATACATGATCACGCGCAGGTTGCTGGGACAGGTGACCGAAATCTCACGCTGGCAGTCGCCAAACGGCACCACGTACAGGCGGCCGATCTGGACACCCGGCTCAAGCGCACGGATGATGTCCTGCACCAGGTATTCACTCGTGTCGGGCGTCTGCGGACGACCGGAGAAATGCACCGGCACGCACACCGCGCCGCGACGCGCGAGCATCCAGGTCGCCACCGGAGAATCGATACCCGACGACAGCAGCGTCACGACCTTGCCGGCAGAACCCACCGGAAGGCCGCCAACGCCGCGCTGGGAACGCGCATACACGTAGACACTACCCTGAACCACCAGAACGTGCACCATCGCGTCGGGGTCGTGCATCTGGACCTTTTTATCGGGAAACGCCTCACACAGCACCTCGCCAACCTGTCGATTGATATCGATCGAGGTGAGCTCATAGTCAGTATTGGAGCGCTTGGCGTGCACCTTAAACGAATCGAAGGAACCAAACTCGCGCAGCGCCTTCACAGCGGCGGCGCAGTACTCCTGCGGGTCGCGGTTGGTGTGATACGCCAAAGACACACGGGCAACGCCGGGGACGGTGCGGATGACACGCGCCGCCTCGTCGGCCTGATGCTCGTTAAAGGTCACGAGGATATAACCGGAAATTCGAGACACGGCGTTCACGGAAAAGGCGGCCAAGGCCGCCTTGATGTTATCCATGAGGATATGCTCAAAATGTGCGCGGTTCTTGCCCTTCAGCCCAACCTCGTGATAGTGGACTAGGCAGACGCGAGCCGCCATTTAGGCTTCAGCAACCTTGTGGCCGAGCGCCTTCTCGTAACGGGCCTCGTCGTAAGAGATGTCGCCGTCGACAATCTCGTCCATAGCCATCGAGATGGTATCGGCACCGGAAAGCCCGATGGTGATGTCATCAACATCCTGGACGGCAAGCACGCGGTTGTGCTGGCCACGCAGCATGCTATTGATGTCGCAGGCGCGCTTGGAGGCAAGCGAAGCGAGCAGGAAGCGGTTGTGATCGGTCTTCTCCAGAAGATCGTCAATGCAAGGCTTTACAACGGACACGGACCTCAGATCCTTTCATGCATATCGAGAACGCGAACGAGCTCATCGGTCGCGCGGTCGAGATCGTCATTCACCACGACGTCGTCGTAGCGGTCGGCAAGGGCAAGCTCATCGGCAGCGTTTGCCATACGCAGCTCAATCGTCTCGGGCGTCTCGGTACCGCGACCGACTAGACGCTCGCGGAGCACCTCAAGCGAAGGCGGCTTGATAAAGATCAGCACGGCCTCGGGGAAACGCTCCTTCACCTGCAGGGCGCCCTGGACATCGATCTCCAAAATCAGAGACGAGCCCGAGGCGAGCTTGGATGTGACCTCGCTCACCAACGTGCCGTAGCAGTTACCGTGGACCTCGGCCCACTCAACAAACTCACCGTTTGCCACGCGGCGGTCGAACTCCTCGCGCGTCAGAAAAAAGTAGTTGACGCCGTCGACCTCACCTTTGCGTGGTGCTCGCGTGGTAGCCGAAACCGTCAGACCCAGGTTCGAGCGGCGCTCGCGCACACGAGTGACGAGCGTACCCTTGCCTGCGCCTGACGGTCCAGAAATCACAAAGAGCTTGGAATCCTGAGCGCTCACTTATTTGGTCAGCTGCTCGAGGAGCTGCTCGCGCTGACGGACACCGAGGCCCTGGACGCGACGAGTAGCGGAGATACCGAGCTCCTCCATGATCTTGGCGGCCTTGGCCTTGCCATAACCGGGGAGAGACTCGATGAGGGTGGAAACCTTCATGCGGGAAGCGATGGGGTCATCGGAGTTGAGCACGGACTCGAGGGACTTCTCGCCCTTCTTGATCTGCTCGCGAAGCTCAGCGCGGGCGTGACGTGCGGCAGCAGCCTTCTCAAGAGCCTGCTTGCGCTGCTCGTCGGTAAGCTGAGGGAGTGCCATTCGTACCTCCAAATAGTTGGGTTATATCTGATTCAATAATTGGCATTTTAGCACGTAGAACGTACAAAATGCCTAATCGCGGCTCCATAGGTTAGACGATACCCGCAAAAAGTGCAATATACTGCGCCCAAAGTTAAGCCCCTGACCTGCGATTCCACACAAAGGATGGGAAAGTTTACGCAGGCACAGGGGCTATTTTGTGCTAATGAGACCCAAAAGTGGTGACTTAGGGGAATCTTTTACGCAACGTTTTCGACCAGCTCGGCGACGATGGCGTCAAAGGCGGCAACCGGATCGTCGGCACCGGTGATGGGACGGCCCACCACAATGTGGCTTGCGCCACGCTCGATAGCCTGGGAAGGCGTCGCCACGCGGGACTGGTCACCAAGGGCGGCACCCACCGGACGCACACCCGGAGTCACGATCAGGGCATCAGGACCCAGCAGCTCACGCATGTCGTGAGCCTCCATCGGTGAGCACACGATGCCATCGATGCCGTTGGTCTGGGCAAGCTTTGCCAGACGGGCGGCTTCCTCGGCAACGGGAGACTCGACGCCGATCTCGCTCAAGGCATCCTGATTCATGCTCGTGAGCACGGTGATGGCGACGAGCTTGGCGCGGTCCTCACGCGCCTCCTCGGCACCCTCGCGGCAGGCAGCGAGCATAGCACCCGAGCCCAGGCCGTGGACCGAAAGCAGGTCGGCACCGGCAAGCGAGGCCGAGCGG
The DNA here is from genome assembly GCA_902490445.1 of uncultured Collinsella sp. Lineage (GTDB taxonomy): Bacteria > Actinomycetota > Coriobacteriia > Coriobacteriales > Coriobacteriaceae > Collinsella. The sequence continues at coordinate 6,473 of CABUDZ010000015.1, read as the reverse complement.
GCAGCGCCGCGCACCTGATGCGGAATGTCATGGAACTTAAGGTCGAGGAAGACCTTAAAGCCAAGGTCCTTAAAGGTCTTGACGATCTGGGGACCCTCAGCGTAATAGAGCGTCATGCCGACCTTGAGCCAGGCGGCATGGCCCGAAAGCTCGTGGGCGAGCTCGAGCGCGCGCTCACGGTCGCAGTCGAGGGCGACGATAACACGGTCGCGGGCATCATTCTCTAGCATTCGAAAGCACCCACCAGCTCGTTGATGTCCTTTACGCCCTGGGACTCGGCCCAGGCCTCGAGCTCATGCGCGATCTTAAGCGAAGCGCACGGATCGACGAAGTTGGCCATGCCGACCGACACGCAGGTGGCGCCGGCCAGGATAAACTCAGCCGCATCCTCGCCAGTCATGACACCGCCGACACCGTTGATGGGGATATCGACGGCCTGGGCAACCTCCCAGACCATGCGCACGGCGATGTGGTGGCACAGCGGGCCCGAAAGGCCGCCCTTGGGCTTGGCCACGCGGGACTTGCGGGTATGGACGTCGATGGCCATGCCCTGGATGGAGTTGATGACCGAAAGGCCGTCGGCGCCGGCAGCCTCGAGGGCCTTGGCGATCTCGGCGACGTTGACCGGCGCCATCTTCACGAACAGCGGCTTATCGGTCACCTTGCGGCAAGCAGCCATAACGGAAGAGGCGCCCTCGGGCGTGGAGCCCATGGCGGCACCGCCGGCGGCGATGTTGGGGCAGCTCACGTTGATCTCGTAGCCGGCAGCCCAGGGGCATAGCTCGACATACATCTCGAGTGCGCGGACAAACTCGTCAACGGAGTGACCGGCAACCTGACAGATGACCTGGCAGCCGTCCTTGGACAGCTGTTCGAGCCACGGACCGGACTCGCGGGCAAAGGCGGCCACGCCGGGGTTCTGAAGACCCACGGAGTTGATCATACCGCCGGGAATTTCGGCCATGCGGGGCGCGGGATTGCCGGGCCAGGGCTCGGCAGCGCAACCCTTGGTGGTGATGGCGCCCAGCTGGGAAACATCAAAGAAGTTCTGGAACTGCCAACCGTAGCCAAAGGTACCGGCTGCGGTGTTAATGGGGTTCTGCATCTTGACGCCGCCGAAATCGACGGCCATGTTCACGGTACCCACTAGAAGACCACCACCTTGGAAGCATCGAACACGGGGCCGCACATACAAGCACCCTTCATACCGTCAACCGTCTCGACATTGCAGGTGTTGCAGGCGCCAAAGCCACAGCTCATCATGCGCTCGAGCGACACCTCGCAGTACACACCGGCCTCGGCGGCAGCGGCGGCGACCTTCTTCATCATGACGGCGGGGCCGCAGCTGGCGACGTAGTCGTAGCCGCCCTCTCCAAGCAGCTCGGCTGCCGGATCGGTGCAAAAACCGTGCGTGCCGAGCGAACCGTCGTCGGTGCACACGTTAACCGTGGCGCCCAGCGCACGGAACTCATCGACACCCACGACTTTGGAAGCGGTGCCAAAGCCCAGGCACACGTCCACATCAACACCCTGCTCGGCAAGCATGCCGGCAAGACACAGCACAGGCGGAACGCCGATGCCACCGGCGACGAGCAGTGCCTTCCTGGTGCCCTCGGGTACCATCCAGCCACGGCCACCGGGGCCCAACAGGTTAGAGGTGGAGCCAGGGCCCATCTGAGACAAACGGCGGGTATCGTCGCCCACGACGGCGTACCACAGCTCGACGGTGCCGGCCTCGGCGTCGGCGCGATAGAAGCTCAGGGGCACGCGAAGCAGCGAGGAGGCATCGCCGGGCACGGCAATGTTCACAAACTGACCGGGCTTGAGCGCACTTGCAAGCTTGGGGGCCGAGATTACGAGCGAGAAGATGCCGTCGGCGATCTCCCGGTTCGAGACGACCTCGAAGTCGTGCATGCGTGCAGTGGAAGGTGTGGGCATAGACGCTCCAATCCCCCATGCGGTTGCATGGTCTAAACGAACAGAAAGCGCGGCACCGCAAGGGCGCCGCGCACAAAAGCGATAAGGCTATGCTAGCAGATGCAGCCGTCGGCGAGCGTCTGCTTGCCACCGACAAATACATCGGTGGCACGACCGGTGAGCGTGCGGCCGGCAAAACCGGAGTTCTCGGCGCGCGACTCGTAACCGTCCTCGCCAACCGTCCAGGTTGCGGAGGGGTCGAACACGGTCAGGTCGGCGACAGAGCCCGCCTTGACCTGAACCTGATCGAGGCCCAGAATCTCACGCGGCTTGATGGCCATGAGCTCGACCATGCGGCTCACGCTCATCTTGCCCGTGTTGACCAGCTCAGTGAGCACGAGCGACAGCGAAGTCTCGAGGCCAATCATTCCAAAGGGCGCGAGCTCGAACTCGCGGGCCTTCTCCCACGGGGTGTGGGGAGCGTGGTCGGTAACGATAGCGTCGACGGTACCGTCGATGACACCCTGACGGATGGCCTCGGCATCCTCGTCGGTGCGCAGCGGCGGATTGACCTTGAGCGAGGTGTTGTAGGTCTCGTCCAGGTCGTTCTCGGTCAGGAACATGTGGTGCGGGGTGGCCTCGCAGGTCACCTGGACACCGGCAGACTTACCGGCACGCACGAGCTCCAGGCCATGAGCGGTGGAGATGTGCTGGATGTGCAGCTTGGCACCGGTCAGCTTGGCAATCTCGATGTCGCGGGCAATCTGAAGCTCCTCGCCGGCGGCCGGCCAACCCTCGAGGGCCAGACGGGTCGAGACCTTGCCCTCGTTGATCTGGCCGTGGCCGACCAGATCTTCGTCCTGGCAGTGGCTCATAAAGACCTTGCCGAACATCTTGCCGTAGTCCATGCAGCGACGGAGCATGCCCGCGCCCTGCACGCCGCGACCATCGTCGGTGAAGGCGACGGCGCCGTGGGCGACCATATCGCCCATCTCGGACATGGCCTCGCCCTTAAGACCGCGGGTCATGGCGCCCGACGGATAGACGCGGCAGTGGCCGACCTCGGCAGCGCGGGACTTGACGAACTCCACGACGGTGCCGTTATCGGTGACGGGATCGGTGTTGGGCATGGCGCACACGCCGGTGAAGCCGCCCTTGGCAGCAGCGCGGGTGCCGCTCTCGATGTCCTCTTTGACCTCGTAGCCAGGCTCGCGCAGATGCACGTGCATATCCACCAGGCCGGGGACGAGATACTTGCCGGAAAGGTCGCGGACCTCGGCTCCCTCGGCGGCGAGGTTCTCGCCGACCTCGGCGATCTTGTCACCGTCGATCAGGACGTCGACGACACCGTCAAGCTCGACGGACGGATCGACGACGTGGGCATTCTTAAGAAGCAAGGCCATTATCGGCACCTCCAAGCAGCAGATACAGGATAGCCATACGCACGCAGATACCGGCGTAGACCTGCTCCAGGATGACGGAGCGTTGCGGGTGGTCGGCCATATAGGAGTCGAACTCAACGCCGCGGTTGATGGGGCCCGGGTGGCAGATAATCGCATCGGGCTTCATGAGCTTCTCGCGGTCCTTGGTCAGACCGAAGAGCTTGTGGTACTCACGAATCGTGGGGAACGGTGCGCCCTCGAGGCGCTCCTGCTGCACGCGCAACATGTAGACGACGTCCAGCTCGGGCAGGACGGAATCGAGGTCGCTCGTCACGTGGTCGCAGCCCAGGACCTCGGGCGCCGGCGGCAGCAGCGTGCCGGGGGCGACGGCGTAGGTCTCGCAGCCCATGATCTTAAGTGCAGGGATCAGCGAGCCGCACACGCGGGAGTGCGCGATATCGCCGACGACGGCGACCTTCAGACCGTGGAAGTCACCCTTGTGCTCCCAGATGGTGTACAGGTCGAGCAGGGCCTGCGTGGGGTGGTTGTGCTTGCCGTCGCCGGCGCAGATGACGCTCGCGGGCGAGTTCTGCGTGACGATGTAGGGAGCACCGGCGTGCTTATCGCGAACGACGATGCAATCAATCTTGTAGGCGTTGAGGGTCTCGACGGTGTCGACGAGGCTCTCGCCCTTGACCGTGGAGGTCGAGGAGCCGCCAAAGTTGAGGCTGTCGGCCGAAAGACGCTTCTCGGCGAGTTCGAAGGAGCTGCGGGTGCGCGTCGAGGGCTCGTTGAACATGTTGACGATGGTCTTGCCCTTGAGCGTGGGGACCTTCTTGATCGCACGCTCGTTGACCTCAGAGAACGCCTTGGCGGTCTCGAGGATGAGCTTGATGTCCTCTTCGGAGTACTCGGTAATGTCGATCAGGTGCTTATGGTTGAACGCCACGGTACTACTCACCTCCCAGCGGCGCGGAGCCCACGTGGGAACCCGGCGCGACGTCGTTAATCTCGACGGCGGTGTGGCCGTCGACTTCCTTCATATATAGGTGCACGTTCTCCTCATGCGACGAGGGAACGTTCTTGCCGACAAAGTCCGGCGAGATGGGGAGCTCACGGTGACCGCGGTCAACGAGAACTGCCAGCTCGATGCGGCTCGGACGGCCCAGGTCCATAACGGCGTCCAGAGCGGCGCGGATAGTACGGCCCGTATACAGGATGTCGTCCACCAGCACGACGCGCTTGCCGTCGACGCTGAAGGGAATGTTGGTAGCGTGGATCGCGGGAGCGAAATTGGTCGCATAGTCATCGCGGTAGAAGCTGATGTCCAGGCTGCCGAGCGGAACGTCGACGCCCTCGATCTCCTTGATCTCCTCGGCGAGCTTCTTTGCCAGAAGGTCGCCGCGCGTGACGATGCCGACCAGAGCGAGGTCTTCACAGCCCTCGTTGCGCTCGAGAATCTCGTGCGCGATGCGGGTCATCGCTCGATTGACGGCGGTCTCGTCCATGATGACCGCCTTGGGGGAAGTCGTGCCCATCGATCTCCTTCCTCACATGTCTTGACTGCTGACACAGTCAAAAAAATAGATGCCCGACCGCTTAAAGCGGACCAGACACCCACAGGAAGGGCTGCTCTTTGGCAGCTATGTAATTCCATGTGGGTATCTCGTACCCCTTTAATGGTCATGGGATAGTGTAGCCAACCTCGAGCTTAATTGCGAGCATAAATACAGAACAATCCGTAAACGGAGCCCAATGCTCCATAAACCTATATATATTTGTGGGACGAGCTTGAAAACGCACGCACGAGCTGGCATAATCCCCTCTGCTGCACGCAAATCGGATCTACGTCCAGGGCCGTGGCGTGAGCACTATCGCCAAAAGAGGAATATCTCTGTGTAGATTACGCACAGGGAGCTGCTTCTGTGCTATAGTTCAGGCTTGTTTGTTAACGCGACATGTTCGTTTGTCGCCCAAGGAGGGTCAGTTATGTCCAAAGTTTGCGAAGTTTGCGGTAAGCACCCCGTTGCCGGTCGCTCCATCAGCCACTCTCACCGCGTCACCAACCGTAAGTTCCGCCCCAACATCCAGCGCGTTTACGTCGTCGTCGATGGTCACCGTCGCAAGATGAACGTTTGCTCCACCTGCCTCAAGTCCGGCAAGGTTGCGCGCTCCTAAATAAGGTCTTACCAACAAGTACCTCGGACTCTCCGGGTCAAAGACCTCGCGTTCATATAGAACTTACCAAAGGCGTCCTCCCCCACGGAGGGCGCCTTTTTTGCACGCATTGGGGACAGACTTACATGAGTGTTTTCACGCATTGGGGACAGACTTAGATGAATGCTTTCCTAAGCTCACAGTGCATCGATCGGCCCCAATCCATACCTCAGGCCGCCTCGTTCCAGCCTGTGGTGGCCTTGGTTACGCTTGTAGCGCCGATACCGGTGATACGGGCAATTTGCTTGACCGTAAGATGGGCCCGCCTGAGCCTTAGCAGACAGGCATCGCGTTCGGGGCGTGGCAGGGCCTTGAGCAGCGCAGGATCAATGCTCGGCAAAACTTCGCGCGCAACGGAAAGGGCGTCCTCATCGGGGATCCGTCGGCGCGGAAGAATCTCCACTGACCAGATGCGCCCGGCAACTTCCTCGAGATGCTCGCAATAGCAACGAGAGCCTCCGACAATATCGAGCATAGGGGCCGCGTCACAGATATCAAAGGGATCGTATCCCAGCTGGTATGCCTTGTAGCTTGACCAGCGGTAGGCATCGAGCGAGTCGAGCACACCTTTCACAGGATTGAGATGGATATAATCGAGCAACTGCACCGCCTGCGTGTCCGACTCGACCGCGATCCGCGAATAGCGATTATCAAACAGGTGACCCGTTCTTCCCGTTTTTCCATTGAAATACTTGGCATAGGCCGTCAGCGCGCACTGCATTGCCTTTGAAAGGTTGTCATATGGGTCATCAACCATCAAATGGAAGTGATTATCCATAAGGCACCAGGCCAACACCGCCACGTCATGGCACGCAAACCTGTCTGAGATGTCCGATAAGAAACGATAGCGGTCGGAATCATCTTCAAAAATGATCTGTTTGGAGTTGCCGCGGTCAAAGACGTGGTAATAGCCGGTGAGCGATATTTCGCGGGCGCATCGGGGCATGGTCTCTCCTT